>JBAQXA010000526.1:0-2798 GCA_049299195.1 Nocardioides sp. | reverse complement strand
AAGCACCCTCCGCCACACCAGCCCCACCGGGCAGGCAATCCTGGCGCTTAGCCCGGGAAGTTTCCCCGGTTGGCCGGGCAATTTGACGGCTAACCGGGGAAACCGACCGGCGCGGCGGTGAGTGGGCGGCATACGCCCCCGGGGTTGTCTCAGGGGCCTCGTGAGTCACACCGGGCGGGCAATCTTGGCGCTTAGCCCGGGAAGTTTTGCCTGCTGGCCGGGCAATTTGACGGCTAACCGGGGAATCCGACCAGACCCCCCACTCACCGGGGGTGGGGTTGGGAGGGGGTGGTGCAGCCGAGCAGGTCCACCGACGTCGCGAGGCGCTCGGTGCGGATCGAGCGGGTGAGGCGGGTGGAGCGGTTGCCGTCGCCGGAGAGGGGTCCGGAGATGGGTATGGCGACCTCCCCGACCAGCGAATGATCCTCGGCGTAGGCCCGCAGCACGCAGGACCCGGTCACGTCTGCGCTGCGGCGCCGGACGTCGAAACGGGCGAGCGCTTCGTGCTCGGAGGTCACTTCGAAGCCGACGAACTCCGAGCTGATGTCGGGCTGCGCGTGGTTGAGGGTGGCCCACGCCAGCCACCCGAGGAACATCGCGCTCAAGACGACGGCGATGACGACGGCCGGGCTGGGCCGACGCGTGCGCGAGCGGCCGTAGCGCTCGGCTAGCAGGTCCGCGGTCGCGTCCGCTCCCGAGGGGAGCGGCGCTGGGGCTGCTGCCGGATCGCTCACCCCCACATCTTGGCAGGTCACCCCTCGTCTCGATGCGTGGTGGGCCGCTCCCGGCCACCTAAACTGCTCGGGTGCAGCCCATCCCCGGTCCCCGCAACGGCCTTCGCCTGATGCATGTCCATGCCCATCCGGACGACGAGTCCAGCAAGGGTGCGGCCAGCACCGCGATGTATGTCGATCAGGGCGTCGACGTGCATGTCGTCACCTGCACCGGCGGTGAGCGCGGTTCGGTGCTCAACCCCCACCTCGACCGGCCCGACGTGTGGGAGAACATCACCGAGATCCGCCGCCAGGAGATGGAGCGAGCCCGCGACATCCTCGGCATCACCCAGGACTGGCTCGGGTTTGTCGACTCGGGATGGCCCGACGGCGAGCCGAAGCCGCCGCTCCCCGAGGGCTGCTTCGCGTTGGTCCCGCTTGAGGAGGCCGCGGCGCCGCTGGTCCGGCTGATTCGTGAGTTCCGGCCGCACGTGATGACGACGTATGACGAGCGCGGCGGCTACCCGCACCCCGACCACATCATGTGCCATCAGATCTCCGTCGCGGCGTTCGAAGCCGCAGCCGATCCGGAGCGGTATCCCGAGCTCGGCGAGCCGTGGCAGGTGCTCAAGCTCTACTACCACCACACGTTCAACCGGCCGCGCATGCAAGCGCTCCACGACGCCTTGGTCGAGCACGGACTCGCCTCCCCGTGGGGTGAGCGACTGGAGGAGTGGGAGCCGGACAACGAGTGGGACAACCGCATCACCACCCGGGTGCCGTGTGCGGAGTACTTCGGCGTCCGCGACCAGGCGTTGATGGCGCACGCGACCCAGATCGACCCAGACGGACCCTGGTTCGCGCTGCCTCGCGAAGTCCAGGTCCAGGTGTGGCCCCATGAGGACTACGAACTCGTGACCTCCCATGTCGACAGCGACCTGCCGGAGGAAGACCTCTTCGCCGGCATCCCACTCCCGAGCGCATAACCCACCTGCCCCTCGCCCGGGTGCGCGCGCGGGGAAGTGAGAGACTGGGGGCATGCACGGACTTCTGCTGACCCTCATCATCCTCACCGAGGATCAGATCCCCGCCGATGAGGACGTCGTGGCCGGGGGCTGGGGCGCGGCGGTCTTCTTCAGCCTGCTGCTGGCGCTGGCTGTGCTCGGCTGGAGCCTCTCCAAGCACCTCCGCAAGGCCCAGGCCGCCAAAGACGCGGGCGTCTTCGATGATCCCACCCGCTAGCTCGGCCCACCCGCTAGCTCGGCCCCCCGCTAGTTGAGGCCACCCGCTAGCTTCTGCGCTCAGCCCTTCCGCAGGCGGACCAGACAGTCATAGGCCACCGCCGAGGTGGTGCCCACGTGTTGGTGACTTCCGGCCGGTGCACCCACGTGTCGCTCAACGCGCTCGGCCCGTATGACGTCAAAGCCACGCCCGCGCCCGGCGAGGTCGGCCAGCACATCCTCGGCCGTGTAGAGGACCGCCGCGTCGGTTGGGCCGCCCGTCCCTTCGGTCAGATTCGTGGCGTCGTGGGCCACAAGCACCAGGGTGCCGCCCGGCGCGAGCGCGTCGAAGGCGTGGCCAACAGCCAGGCGCCGCTGGTCCGCGACGAGTTGGAGGTAGGCCATCACCACGAGGTCGGCCTCTGGAGCCGCAGACCAGGTGGTCACGTCGGCGCAGACCCAATCGATCCGGGCCGCGACCTCGGGGTCCTCGGCCGCCATGAGCCGACCCCGCTCCAGGCCGGCCTGGGCGAAGTCGACGGCGGTGACGCGCCAGCCGAGCCGGGCGAGCCACAGGGCATTGCGCCCCTCGCCGGCGGCTAGATCGACGGCCCGCCCGGGCGGCAGGTCGGCGCATTCGGCGGCCACGAAGATGTTGGGCTCAGCCGACCAGACCCGCTCGCTGGCGGCATAGCGGGCATCCCAGGCGGCGGCGTCCATACGTGCATTGAACCACCTGCCCCGGGCCGGGCGATCCACTCGACCGCCCATGCCGGTTCCGTGATGCGGAACGCCCCCAAGTCGGGCGGCTCAGCCGAGCATGATGGGCCCCACCCACTTGATTCCGCGTGCGGTAAACACGTCC
>JBAQXA010000525.1:0-3805 GCA_049299195.1 Nocardioides sp. | reverse complement strand
GGGTTATCGGTGCTCCCCTCCGATAACCCCCGAGCCCCTGAGATAGCGGACCACAATCCCCCCTATTGAGCTGGTCCCGGCGCCATTCCCCCCGGCCCGTCTCAGGAACGAGGGCAGCGACCTAGTCGCTGCCCTCGTAGCTCATTTGGGGCTCATTTCGGGCCTACCCGGGCCCAAGGCACGGACGCGCGGTCACCGCCGCTCGTTGCCGGAGACACCGGCCTGGCCGAGGATGTAGCCGAGCTGGAATCGGGTCTGCGCGTTGTACTCCTGCTTGAGATCGGCGACGTACGCCGCATACGTGCGCGCGCTCACGCCGAGTCGCTTGGCGCTGGTCGGATCGGCGAGCCCCTCGACCAGCATCCGGATCGTCATCGCGCGCTGCTCCTCGGCGATGCCGCGCATCATCGTCGCCTCACGGTTGGTGTAGGGCCGGGCGCGCTCCCACGACCGCTCGAACATGTCGACGAGGTAGGCAATGAGGGAGGGTTCGCGGATCGCGAGCGCCACCGCGAAGCCCAGATGACCAGGGATGATCGCGAGCTTGCGGTCGATCACCACGAGCCGGTTGAAGAACTCATCGAGGGTGCGCACCTGGCCGCCGTGCTCGGTGAGCGTCAAGACGTAGCGATGGGTCATCGCGCTGCGGCGAGCTGAGTGTTGATAGAGGGTGCGCATCGTGACGCCACGCTCGAGTGCGGCGATCTCGCGCGCCGCGGAGGCGGCGAGCGCCGACCCGTCGCGGCCGGTTTGGGGCTGCGCCGTGAGCAACTCAAACTCGGCATCGGCGATGGCGGCTGCGATAAACGGATCGATCGCCTCGCCATGCAGTTCGGTAAACGGGCCCTGGCTGGGTTGCGGCAGCCGCCGCCACGACTGAGCGACCGCTCCGAAGGCCTTGGCCCAGGCGGCCGACTCCGACAACAGTTGGGCGCCCCGATGACCCATGGGTGCCACGACCTGCGACTGCACCGTCGCGGGATCAACCGGGAGATAGACGCCCTGCTGGGCGTTGAGCATCAGCAGGCCGAGGTCAAGCAGCAGGCGCAACGCGTCATGGGCCTCGCCGGCCTCGGCGAAGCGCGGCTCGTCCAGCGCCAGGGAGCCCTGGGCGACGGCCTCGTCGAACAGGGTCAAGGCTTGACCCTCGAAGAGCTCGCGCTCCGCGGACCCAAACTCACGCATACGGTGGCTCCGACTCCCGGCGAGCGTGGATCGCCCGACGTAGCTGCAGATTATTGCAAGCGGCTAGTGTGCCAGTCCGTCATACCAGTTCTCCCACGTGTTGCCAGCCCAGAACGCGGCAAACAGCGCGATCTCGATGACCTCCAGCCAGAAGACCAGGGGCGAGAACGCCGCGCCCAGGATTTGGGGGATGAGGATCACGGCGGTGGCCACCATCGCTGCGACGATCGCCCAGTACGCCGTGCGCAGCCACAGGTGCTCGGTCCGCGGCCGGCGGGCGTTGACGACGACCACCGCGCCGAAGAAGCCGAACATCACCATCGCCGAGGTGTCGTGGGCCCGGGCGAGCAGGCTGTCGGGCGCAAGCTTGAGCCAGGCCCAGCCGCCGGCCCAGACGGCCAGCGTGACCAAGAAGCCGAAGCCGATCGGTTGGCGTGCGGCGACGACGGACTCGCCCTCGTGCCGGGCGAGGAGATAGGTCGCCAGCAGCGCGAGGCCGCCCACGACGAGGTAGGCCGTGAGGTTGTTGAGCGCTCGATCGCGCACGTCCGGCGCCTCAATCGCGCAGCGCAGGCACTCCGTTGGCCGAACGGTCGGGACAAACGCCACGATCGGAGCGAGCAGACCCGCGAGGTTGAGGAAGGCGTCCTCCCAGGGCGTGCCCTTGATGACGATCATCGCGAAGCCGATCGAGACGAGGGAGCCGACGAAGATCGCGTTGACCGCGGTGTAGTAGTAGGCGCTCAGCGAGGGCAAGTGACTGCCGTCGCTGGCAACCCATTCAACGACCACCGCAATCAGCAACAGAAGCACAAGCGCCACCGTCCCGAGTCGCAGGTAGCGGTAGCTCTTGATGAACCGGGTCTGATCCATAACTCCTCCTCGACCTGAGGTCCCTCGTCGACCTGTCGTCAGTGTGGAGGCTCCAGCGCCTCGTGGGATACAGCCGCGGGGTGGGACTCGGGGTGGGATGCGGGGATACCTGCGTGCTCGATGTGGGGGTGGGCTGCTCGCCCGTCTAATGTCGGCGCGTGTCCATCCTTCTCGCGCTGCTCTCCTCACTGTTGTGGGGGAGCGCGGACTTCTATGGCGGAGTCATGTCGAAGCGGCGCTCGGCATACGCCATCGTGGGTGGCTCTCAGGCCTGCGGCTTTGTGGTGATCACCGCTCTCGTGCTGGCCACCGGCCGCTTCGATGGCTCCACCAACTGGATCCCCTGGGCGATCGGCGCGGGCCTGAGCGGCGCGGGCGGCCTCGTGCTGTTTTATGCCGCCCTGGCCTCCGGCACCATGGGCGTCGTCTCACCGATCGCTGCCCTCGGCGCGATTGTGCCGGTGGTCGTGGCGTTGGTGCTCGGCGAGCAGCCGACCGTCCTGGCCCTCGCGGGTATGGCGATCGCGTTGGCCGGTGCCTTCTTGGCCAGTGGTCCGGAGTTGCGCGGGGAGGCTGGGGCCCGCCCGATGCTGCTGGCCGCCGGTGCGGGCGTCTGCTTCGGCCTGGCGCTGACGGCGCTGGCCTACGGAGCGAGCCGCGACCCGTGGCTCACGTTGTGGGGGATGAGGCTGACCAGCGTCGTCCTGTTTGGGGTGGCGGCGCTTGTCGTCCGCTCCCTCGGTGGCTTGCGCTGGTCCGACCTCCCGGGCCTCATGGTGGTCGGTGTCGGCGACACCACGGCCAACCTGCTGTTTGGCATCGCCGCCACCATGGGCCTGGTCTCGCTCACCTCAGTCGCCGGCTCGCTCTATCCCGTGGCGACCGTGATGTTGGCCTGGCTCGTCCTGCACGAGCGGATGCAACGCATCCAGCTCGTCGGGGTTGCGCTGGCACTGGGTGGGATCGCGGTGGTGTCGCTCGGCTGAAGGCTTGCTACCTCAGAGCGTCTTGAAGGGATCGTGCTCGGCGAGGATCGCTTCGACGCGGGCCTGGTCGAGCCGGGCGAGGACGCCGTTGGCTTCCTGGGCGTCGCGCACGCACTTGGCCAGCGTGAAGGCCGAGGTGGTCAAGAACAGGGTGCCGAGGCCGAGGAAGGCCCGGATCCAGGGGTCGACCGGCAGGTAGAAGACCGCCACGACCATGGTCATCAGCGCGACCGCGAAGGCGATCCCGGACTGAATAAAGAAGGCGTTGGTATTGGAGGGGGTGGGTTGCTTACTCATGGGTAACATCCTGGGCCGCACTCCAGTTGCGGTCAGTCCAGCGGCTTACTCAATCGTGATGAGTAGCGACACTCACTCGCGCAGTATTGACAAATCTAAGGTTTTCACTAGAGAGCGCCATAGAGTGCGATCGTGGATCCCGTACGCAATCCCTACGCTCCCGGAGCCGGGCAGCGACCCCCCGAGCTCGCCGGCCGCGAGGCGCAACTGCGCGCGGTCGAGATCGCCCTGGATCGTCTGGCCGCCGGGCGGCCCGAGCGGTCGGTGATCCTCACCGGCTTGCGCGGGGTGGGCAAGACGGTGCTGCTCAACGCGATGCGATCAGCGGCAGTACGCCGCGGCTGGGGCACCGGCAAGTGGGAAGCGCGGCCTGACCAGCGGCTGCGGCGGCCGTTGAGTTCGGCGCTCCACCAGGCGATCCGCGAGTTGGGCGGACTGGAGGAGGAGACCCGTCGCCACGTGCT
>JBAQXA010000524.1:0-3076 GCA_049299195.1 Nocardioides sp. | reverse complement strand
GGCCTCGGGGGACTCGGCGGTCCCGGGCTCGGCGGGCTCGGCGGCCTCAGGCTCGGCGGACTCGCGGGCAGCGGTGGCACGAGCGGAGTCAGACATGCTGGTCACCATGCCCGAATTCAGGTGAATCCGGCCACCTACGCCAGTCGCACTAGACAATTTGCCTAGCGTGAGCGCGGTTCCGCCGACAGCTTGCCGAGTCTCTCCCGCCTGCGGGAGCCCCGAAATGCCGAAAGTCCGCGCGAGAGGCGCGGACTTTCAGCTGATTCGCTCGGCCTAGCTACCGGAGCGAACAAGCCCCTCAGGCGGCCACGGGATCACGGCGGACCCGACGCACTCGCTTGGGGAGACCCACACTTCGGGCGGCCTTGATCTTCTTGGCTTCCCGCACCATAACGGCCTGGGCGGCGCGGCGTACGCGCGGCCCGCCGGTGCTGATCTTGTAGAGCTTGACCAGTTGGCTCGGCAGGTTCTTGACCGTGGTCGTCTCGAGCCAGCCGTTGGGCGTGGACAGCCGGAAGACACGGTGCCAGGCCGAGTAGACCTGCGGGATCAGCGGCCGCGAGCAGTAGGTCAGGTCGTACTTCTCAAAGAGCGCCTGCACCTTCGGCGCGATCTCGCCGTACCGGTTGCTCGGCAGGTCGGGGAACAGGTGGTGCTCGATCTGGTGGGAGAGGTTGCCCGTCATGATGTGCATCAGCTTGGAGCCGGAGATGTTGGCCGAGCCGAGCATCTGACGGACGTACCACTCGCCGTGGGTCTCGCCCTCGATCGAGCGCTTCTCGAAGGTCTCGACGCCCTCGGGGAAGTGGCCGCACATGATCACCGAGTGCGCCCAGATGTTGCGCACGGTGTTGGCGGTGAAGTTGGCCGCCATGGTGTGGAAGAACGACGGTCCGGAGAGGATCGGGTGGACGAGGTAGTCCTTCGCCGCCTGCTTCTTGACCTTCTTGAGCACCACGCGCAGCCGCTCACGGAAGGCCGGGTCGTCGAGCTGCTTCTTCTTCATCATCGCCCCGAGCTCCATGTCGTAGGCGGCGATGCCGTACTCGAAGAAGAGCGCGTTGAAGAAGTTCCAGATCGGCTGGCCGAGGTGCATCGGGTGCCAGGGCTGGTCCTCATCGGCGCGGAAGATGCCGTAGCCGAGGTCGTTGTCCTTGCCGATCACGTTGGTGAAGTTGTGGTGCAGCTCGTTGTGTGAGTGCTTCCACTGCTCGGCGGGCGTCGCGGAGTCCCACTCCCAGGTGGTCGAGTGGATCTTGGGGTCGCGCATCCAGTCCCACTGGCCGTGCAGCACGTTGTGCCCGATCTCCATGTTTTCCAAGATCTTGGAGATCGACAGGCCGGCGGTGCCGACGAGCCAGGCCGGCGGAAACAGCGAGAAGAGCAACACCGCGCGCGAGCCGAGCTCGACGTAGCGCTGGGTCGCGATCACACGCCGGATGTAGGCCGCGTCCGAGGCGCCCCGCGAATCCAGGACCTCCTGCCGGATCTGGTCCAGCTCATAGGCCAACGCTTCGATGTCCTCGGGCGTGAGGTGAGCGATCGGGTTGTCCTCTTGCTTCTGGATGACGGTCAACGGTTCTCCTGGTGTCGGCGGGCGGTGTTTGGCTGGCTGGTGTGGTTGGCGTGGCTGGGTTGCGGTCAGTTGACGATGGAACACTCGGCGACGGCCGCCGAGATGCAGGTCTGGATGGCGACTCCGTCGCCGGGCGTCGCGACGGTGATCTCACCGTTGCGGAGGTCACGCACGGCACCCTCGGCGAGCGGCAGCACGCAGCCCATGCAGATGCCCATGCGGCAGCCGCTCGGCATCAGCACGCCGGCCTCTTCGGCGGCGTCGAGGATCGGCGTGGCTCCGTCGGAGGTGACGGTGATACCGGAGCGGGTGAAGCTGACGGTGCCGCCGGTGCCGGCGACGATCCGCTTGGTGCGGAACTGCTCGACCATCAGCGGGAGATCGTGGACCTCGTGGTGGGCGGCGAGCGCGTCGAGGAGGCCGGCCGGACCACACGCATAGGTCGTGCGCTCGGCGAGGTCGGGCACCAGGGACTCGAGCTCGGCAACGTCGAGGAGGCCGTGCTCGTCGTCATACCGAGCGATCAGGCGGATGGCACCAGCGGCGTCGAGCGCCTGCAGGTCCTGGATGAAGATCGAGTCGGGCCGGCTCGGCGCCACATGCACGACCACGATGTCGAAGCCGGCGCTGCGGGCGGGCCGCAGCACGCCGGAGTCGGTCGACGGGAAGAGGTTGCGCAGCATGCCGATCACCGGGGTGATGCCCGAGCCGGCGGTGACGAAGAGCATGCGGCCACCCTCGGGCGGCAGCACGAACTCGCCGGCGGCCTGCTCGAGGTGGACAAGCGTGCCCGGCTCGGAGTGGTGCACGAGGTGCGGGCTCACCAAACCGCCGTCGACGGCCTTGACGGTGATGGAGATGTTGCGGTCCTTGCGCGGGCCGTGGGTCAGTGAGTAGGCGCGCCACTGGCGGATGCCGTCGACCTCGACGCCGATGCGCAGGTATTGGCCGGGCACATGGCCGCGCCAGTCGGCACCCGGGCGAATGACGATCGTCGCGGCGTCGGGGGTCTCCGGGGTGACCGAGACGATGCGGCCGCGCAGGTCGGCCCCCGGGCGGAGCGGGGCGAAGAGATCGAGGAAGTCCGAAGGCACCAGCGGCGTGGTGGCGGCGTTGGCCAACTGCTTGAGCCGGTGGGAGAGGGGCTGCTGGGAAGCGGCCTGTGGGGAGGCGGCCTCTTGGGAGTCAGCCTGCGGGGAGGGGGGCTGCGGGGAGAGGGCGGGGTCGCTCCGTTCAGCCGTGGCACTCACAAGGACCATCCTGCCTAAGCCTGGCGGTGAATACATGACCTGTGCGCGTGAGAGCGAGAGGCAGTTCTTGTTCGCTGCGCACAAACTAGGGGTAGTCTCGGTCCCACGAGCTCCGCAACCTTGTCCCAGGAGGGTTCTCCGTTGGCAGCGACCACACCAACTCCGGGTCAGCCTGCAGCGGGGGGACCCGCTCCGGCGGGCCAACCAGCGCCGGGGGGACCCGCTCCGGCGGGCCAACCAGCGCCGGGGG
>JBAQXA010000523.1:0-7885 GCA_049299195.1 Nocardioides sp. | reverse complement strand
ACATCGACTTGAGTGCGACCCCGCCGACGGTGTCAATCAGTGGCACGATCAAGACGGAGACGGGAAAGGGCACGTACCGGAAGCCCAAGCCGAAGTCGGACGCTTCAAAACGCACCATCGCGCTGCCGCCGTTTGCTGTCGATGTTCTGATGAGGCGGCGTATCGAGCAACGACCAAATCACTACAACGCGGTCTTCGCCACCCGTAACGGCACCTGGCACCAGGTCGGCAACATCGAGCGGCGGTGGCGCACGATCCGAGCAGACACAGGCTTCGACTGGGTGACGCCACACACGTTCCGCAAGACCGTCGCGACCTTGATCGACCGCCTGGTCGACTCGGACACCGCGGCCCGCGTCCTGGGCCACTCCTCAGATGCGATCACCAAAGAGTTCTACATCGAGAAGGACAGGACCACACCTGACGTGACGCACATCCTTCAGTCCTTCGCCGGCAAGGCCACGACGACCGCATCAGACGACTGACGTCCTCGGGGTGTTTCGAGCCACCAGCCCTGCATCTGCTTGGCCCCAACGCCGGCCCCAACTCGGTATCAGAGTGGGTCACCCGCGCGAAGGTTTCTGGGACATAAACGCGACATAAGGCAATGTGACTCAAGAAGCCAAGTGGCCCCCGATCTGCGTTTCCGCAGGTCAGGGGCCACTTTCTTGTAGCGGGGGCAGGATTTGAACCTGCGACCTCTGGGTTATGAGCCCAGCGAGCTACCGAGCTGCTCCACCCCGCGTCGGTGATGCCACCTTACGGGAGCGGTGTGCGCAGGGCCAAATCCTTTGGGTGGGGCTGGCCCTACGGCGTGATGACAACGTTGCCGACCTTGTGTCCGGTGTCGACGAGCGCGTGCGCCTCCGCAATGCGCTCTAGGGGCAAGCGCTCACTGATCACCGGATTCAGTTCGCCGCGCTCGACCATTGCGAGTACGTCGTCGAAGTTGGCTGCGCTCTCCACCGCGGTCCCTGCCGAGACCGCGCCACGCGCCCGGATGGTGTCGCCCAGACCGGCCGCCACCAGAGCCAGTCGCCCACCTGGCGCCAGCAGCCGCTTGCCGCCGGCAATGCCGAGGTTGCCGACGGTGTCGATCACCACGTCATACCTCTCCGTATGCCGCTCCAGCGGCGTCCGCGCATAATCGATCACCGCAGCCGCTCCGAGCGCTCGGACGCGCTCGCCGTTCCCAGCACTGCACACCCCGGTCACGTGCCCACCGGCACGGTCCGCCAACTGCACGGCCGCGACGCCAACAGATCCGGCCGCCCCGTTGACCAGCACCCGCTCCCCCGCCTGGACGCGCACCTTGTCGCGCACAAACGTCAGGGCAGTGGTGCCGCCGAACAGCGCTGCGGCCGCTTCCTCGATCCCCACTCCCTCCGGCACGCGGGACAGCTTCTTGCAGTCGGCCACCACAAACTCGGCGTGGCAGCCCACCTTGGCACCTGTCATCCCGGCCACGCGGTCGCCCACCGCCCACGCCTCCCCACCAGCCTGCCCGCCAGCGCGCCCGCCAGCCTCCCCGCCTGCCCGGGCGCCCTCAACACCGCTCCCCAACGCCGCGATCTCCCCCGCAAAGACCACCCCCAAGATCTTGCGTCGGGGCCGGCGCACCCCGAAGAACAGCCGCGCCATCAGCGCGAAGCCAGCCGGAAACCTGGCCGCGCGCATCCGCGCATCTCCGCTGTTCACCGTCGAGGCCCGCACGCGCACCAACACCTGCCCCGCCCCCGGAACCGGAGTCGGCACGTCGCGAACAGCGACGACCTCTGGACCGCCATACACCTCATAGACCGCTGCGCGCATCTGCCGCACTCCTCTCCCTTACGCCTGTAAGTGGATGCTAGCCTTACATACGTAAGATTGTCACTTCGTCGAGGAACCCATGACTACTCGCCCGGCCCTGACCCCCGATCGGATCGTCGACGCCGCCGCCCGTGTCGCCGACCGAGGTGGGCTCACCGCAGTGAGCATGCGCCATGTCGGCCAAGAGCTCGGCGTGGAAGCCATGTCGCTCTATCACCACATCTCCGGCAAGGAGGCCCTCCTCGACGCACTCGCCGAGTGGGTGTACCTCAGGATCACCAGCCCTGAACCCACCCGCCCCTGGCGCGAGGCCATGGAGCAGCGCGCCCACAGCGCTCGCGAGGTCTTGACCGCACACCCCTGGGCCCTGGGACTCATCGAGTCGCGACGCAGCCCCGGGCCGGCAAACCTGGCCCATCACGACGCCGTGCTCGGCAATCTGCGCACCGGCGGTTTCCCCGTCCGGCTGGCGGCCCACGCCTACAGCGTCCTGGACGCCTACGTCTACGGCTTCGCGCTCACCGAGGTGAATCTGCCGATTCAGACGGGCACCGACGCCCAGGAAATGGCCGCCGAACTCGCCGCCGCCGCGCCCACCGCAGCAAGCACCTCAGGCACCGCAACCACCTCGGGCCCCACAAGCACCTCAGGCGCTGCCAGCCCCGCGGCCACCTACCCCCACCTCTTCGAGCTGATGGGCGAACTGATCGGCGCCGGCGACTACACCTACGGGAGCGCCGAGTTCGACTACGGGCTCACGCTCATTCTCGACGGGCTCGACGAACGGCTCAGGCTTTGGACCGAGAAATCTCCAGCGCTCGGTTGATCTTCGCCTGCGCCTGATCGACCTTCTCGGCATACGTCGCCAGATCGCCCGCCTGGAGTGCCGCGTCGGCCTCCTTAAACAAGGCGTCCGCAGCAATCAACAATCGCCGAATCTGCTCAGCCTTCGTCCCGGTGGGCTCCTGGTCAGGACCCGTCCCCGGATCCGTCTCGGGCCCGTCTGGCGGAGTGGTCTCCGGATCAGGCTCGCCGGCAACCCCGTTGTCGTCGATCTCCACCCCGAGCAGGTCCCCGATGGCCTCGGCGAGCGTCTCGCCGACGCCCACCTCCTCTTGGCCAAACGAGACCGCCACAAAGCTGAGCACCGGATAGTTGCCCTCACCGGTGGTCTTCTGGGTATAGAGCGGCTGCACATACAGCAGTCCACCGCCGACCGGCAGCGTCAGCAGATTGCCCGGTCGAGACGTGGCGTTGGTGTTGGTGAAGGGCAGCAAGAGCCGCTTGACCTTCTCATCGGCACCGATCTGCGCAGCGATCTGCTGCGGCCCGTTGACCGTCGATGAAGAGCTCAACCTCAAGACCCGCATGGTGCCGTAGGTGTCCAGCGAAGCATCGGCATCGACGGAGACGAACGCCGCCAGGTTCTGCCGCTTGTTGGGCACATAGACCGACGTCAGGGAGAAGATCGGCTGCGATCCACCGCTCGGGGTCGCCACCGACAACCGGTAGGGCGGTTGATAGAAGCCGCTCGCGTTGGGGTCCTTCGCGACATCCCACTGGTCGTTCTTCTTGTAGAAGTCGTCGGCATCGGTGACGTGGTAGCTAGCCAGCATGAACCGCTGCACCTTGAACAGATCCTCGGGATAGCGCATGTGGTCCAGCAGCGCCTCAGAGATGGCCGACTTCGGCTTGACGGTGCCGGGGAAAGCCTTCATCCACGCCTTCAGGATCGGATCACTCTCGTCCCACGCATACAGCGTCACCGTGCCGTCGTAGGCATCCACCGTCGCCTTGACCGCATTGCGCAGATAGTTGATCTGATCGGTCGGGAGCGCTTGGAACTGCGGCGTATCGGAGGCCAGCGAGTCTCGCGTCATGTCCGCATACGAGCCCAGCTGCGAGAGCGGGAACCGGTTCGACGTCGTGTAGCCGTCGAGCAGCCACACCACCCGACCATCCACGATCGCGGGGAAGGGGTCCTCGTCCACAGTCAGCCAGGGCGCGACCTTCTCCACCATCAATCGCGGGCTGCGGTCATAGAGGATCTTGGAGTTCTCGTGCACCCGGCCGGAGAGCAGCAGCTTCTCGTCGGTGAACTTCACCGCATAGAGGAGCTTGTTGAGCGGGTTGCCGACCGGCACACCGCCCTTCCCGTCGTACGTCGTGGTGCGATCACCGCTGCCCCCGTCACCGCTGCCGGGGAGATCCAGCTCGACATCCTCGCCGTCCGAGCCCTTCGCCTTGCCCACGACCGAGAACGACGGCGAGTTCTCGCCGTAGTAGATCCGCCCCTCATACCCTCCCGGGGAGAGGTCGGTCAGCTCGCCCTGCGGCGGAATGTCACGCTCGGCCCACGCTGGCTCGCTGCCGGTCACCTGACGCCCATCGTCGGCACCACGCTGGTTGCCGTATGCCGCCATCACGCCGTAGCCGTGGGTGTAGATGGTGTGCAGCACGTTCCAGTTCTGCGATCCGTCGGGCAGGCCACCCTGATCAAGCTCGCGCACACCGAGGACCAGATCGCGCTCCTTGCCGTCGATCACATAGCGATCGACGTCGAGCACGGGCGCGACCGAGTAGAAGCCGCGCACCTGCTGCTTCTGCTCAAACGTCTGCTGCACCAGTTGCGGGTCAACCAACCGGATGCCCGGGCTGGAGATCGCCGCTTGCGCGAGTTCCTCGCTGGCCAGCACCGGGGCGCCTGAGTAGGGCTCGACCACGGCGTCGTCAATCGCATAGGCCCGCCGTGTCGCATCGATGTTGCCCGCGACATAGTCCGCCTCTTTGTCCGCAGCCGACGGCTCCACCTGGAATCGCTGCATGATCGCCGGCCAGATCATCCCGATCAGCACCGACGAGATCACCAGCATCCCCAAGCCCATCGTCGGCAGCAGCCACGTGCGGCGCCAGACATTGAGGAAGAACAACAGCGCACAGATCAGCGCGATCCCGATCAAGATGTTGCGTGCCGGCAGCACCGCGTTGTCGCGGGTATAGGTCATCCCGGTCACGAGTCCGCCGTCGGCGCTCAACAGGTCGAACCGGTCGAGGTAGTAATCGGCCGCCTTCAACAGCACGAAGCACCCGACCAAGATCGACAGGTGCACCTGCGCGGCGTCGGAGAACTTCTCATGCAGGCTCTGGAGCCGGATCCCGCCGTAGAGGTAGTGCACCAACACCGAGGCCATTAACGAAACGACCACCACGGCCATCGCGAAGTCGACGAGGTAATGCCACCAGTCGAGGCTGAAGACGTAAAACCCAATGTCCTTGTTGAAGTAGGGATCCTTGGCGCCGAAGTCCTCTGCGTTGCGCCACAGCAGGAAGGTCCGCCACTGGGCGGCGGCCGATGAACCGGAGAAGAGGCCGATCATCACCGCGACGCCGATGACCAATCGGCCACGGATCGGGCTAACCACTTCGCGATAGCGATCGAGCGCGTCCCGCTGGACCGACGTCGGCACGACGAAGGGTCTGGCCCGATGGGCCACCCAGATGTTGATCCCCACGACAAGCGCCATCGCAGCCGCGAACGCGAGGAAGAGCAGGATCCGCACGCTCAACTGACGCGTGAAGACGCTGCCGTAGTCCAGCGAGGAGAACCACAGCTTCTCGGTCCAGATTGAGGCGAAGCCGGTGAAACCCATCAGCAGGACGCCGATGCTGACTGCTGTGATCAGCAGCGCCCGCGAGCGTCCAGAGGGTCGCTGCGGCTCAGCCCGGACGGGCCCGCGCGCAGACTCGTCGTCAAAGAGCTCACTCACCGCTCAACTCCTCCTCGGGGTCAAAGGTTGCTCGCAACAACTGCACGAGGGTGGGCACCAGGTCCGGCCCGGTCACCACGCTAGTCGGCTCGTCATGGGCGCGCAGCCGCAGGGCGCAGTACGCCGCTCCGTCGCGCATGACCGCGGCCACCAGCCGGACTTCCTCCCGCTCGGGATGCTCGGCGGCCCATTTCCTCGCCGCGTCCGGCTCCTCGGGTAGCTGCTCCTCGGCGGCCGGAGGCAACACCACGCGCTCCACCACGGCTGCCGCGCCCGACACGACATCTGGCCACGAGATCTCGGCGAGCAGGTCTTCCAGCTCCGCGCCCGCCACCGGCTCCTGCTCGACCGGGGTGAGGCTCTGCGGATCGGCGTCGCCAGAGCCGACGATCTCCACGCCCGCTCGCTGCAGTTCGGCGGTCTCAACGAGGGCGAACAGCTTGGCCGGCTGATCCCAGCCCGCTTCCGCGGCATACGACTCCAGATCGCGCACGACCGCCTGCAGGCGCTCCTCGGCCGCACTCATGCCGCACCACACGAAGGCAGGGTGGCCTTGTGGTCTGCGGCCCAGCGCTCGACCACGGCGCGAGCGCCGTCGAGGGTCGAGACCTTGGCCAACCGCATGTCCCCATGCGGGGCGCCGAGGGCGTCGGCGCAGTTGTCCGCGGGCACGAGGAACAGCCCCGCCCCCGCATCCCGGGCGCCCACGATCTTTTGTTGGATCCCGCCGATGGGGCCGACCTGGCCGTCGGGCGACATGGTGCCGGTGCCGGCCACATCTCCCCCGCCCGTCAGCGAGCCGGGGGTGAGCGTGTCCACGACACCCAGCGCAAAGATCAGCCCGGCACTCGGCCCGCCGATGTCGCCGATCTCCCCCACGCTGACGTCAAAGGGGAAGCTGAACCCCGCCCCCGGGGTGACGCCGATCCGGCGATGTCCGTCGATGAGTCGGGGCGTGATCGACACGGTCACGAGCTTGCCGGAGCGGCGTACGACGAACTCGATCGGCTTGCCCTCTGGCGCACCC
Organism: Nocardioides sp.; assembly: GCA_049299195.1. Taxonomy (GTDB): domain Bacteria; phylum Actinomycetota; class Actinomycetes; order Propionibacteriales; family Nocardioidaceae; genus Nocardioides. The sequence continues at coordinate 1,279 of JBAQXA010000523.1, read as the reverse complement.
GTGATCTGGTTGACGACATCTTCGGGGGCCTTCACTTTCATCCCGCCTACCTTCACCAACACGTCGTGGACCTTGAGCTTGCCGTCGGCCGGAGCACCCTTGGTGACGTCAAGGATCGCCAGCTGCGCGGTGACGTCATAGCCGAGTTCGCGCAGCGCCGCCGCGATCGCCCCGTCTTGGGAGGACACCATCTGGATCGCCGACTCACGCTCGGACTCCTCGGTCGTCTCCCCCGGCTGGTAGATCGAGTCGTGCGGATAAACCGCCTCTTCGTCGCTCAGCCAGGCGCGCATCGCCTCAAACAGACTGATCTTGCCGTCGGGGAGCGTGACGTAGACGGTCGTCATCCGCAGCTCACCCTCCGTGGCATAGGTCTTCTGCCCGCTGACCTGGATGTATTCCTCGCCCTTCTTCTCCCCCAGCACATCGAGGGTCGGGCCGGGCCGATAGGTGACATAGGGCATCGGCAACATGAAGGCCGCCGTCCACAACGCAAGCAGCAGCGGGAAGGCGAGCACCCCGGCGAGCTTGCGCTGACTCATGCGGGCAAGCGTCTCAGACCAACCAACTAACTCACGCAATCAGGAGCAGGACGGGAGTGCGGCTTCGGGATCTTCGACCCAATCCGTGATCACCCCGACGGCGTCGGTCAGGCTGTCGGCGCGAGCCAATCGCATCGCGCCAGGGTCGGCACCCAGTGCGTCGGCACAGTTGTCGGCCGGCACCAAAAACAGGCCGGCTCCCGCGGCCCGTGCGCCCAGGATCTTCTGCTGGATCCCGTCGATCGGCCCCACCTCACCCGTGCGGCTCACCGTGCCGGTACCCGCCACGATCTCCCCGCCGGTCAGCGACCCCGGCGTCAGCGTGTCCACCACGCCCAGCGCGATCAGCAGACCCGCACTCGGGCCGCCCACCTCACCGAGTGAGCCGAGCGTGACCGGCGGGTCGTCGGGCGATCCGGTCCATCCCGTCTCCGCCAGCCCGGCCAGTACGGCGTCGCGTTCGGAACGATCAAACTCGGCGGTGGCCCCCGACATCACCTCGTCGGTCGACTCGGCATCGCCAAAGACCGAGCGTCGCGGTCGCACAGCCTGATCCGCCCGCACCCACGCCTGCAACACCTCACGCAGCCGCAAACGCTGCTCCGGCGCGGTGACGTTGACGGTCGTGGCCAGCAGTTCGCCCGAGGTCGGGTAGTGCGGTGCGGTCGCGTTGATGAACTCACGGCCGTCGCGTTCGCCGAGGACATCCAAGGTGGGGCCGGGAGAGAGCACTACAT
>JBAQXA010000522.1:0-3833 GCA_049299195.1 Nocardioides sp. | reverse complement strand
GAGCTGGCGACCCCAGCGGCGTACCTGCCGCTCGACGAAACCCGCCGGCCGGCCAAACTCCGCGAGGCCGACGGCGGCGGGGTCGACCGCGTGGATCCGGGCGAGGGTCTCGACGCAGGCCGTGGTGACTGCTGCGGTGCGGCCGGCGCCGATCGCACGCAGGGGCTCGGCGGTGCGATAGATCGCCCCGTCGACGAACTCCATCACATAGAAGGGGGCGCCGAGCACGTCGGCATCCGCGCAGAAGGCGAGCGCGTCGGGCACGGGCACGGCGGTGCCGCGCAGCGCCGAGATCACCGCAAACTCGCGACTCATGTCGTGGGCCGTCTCCAGCACGTGACCCAGGGGCGGTCGCCGGACCACCCAGGCCTGCGAGCCGTCGGTGACCCGATAGGTGAGGTTGGACTTGCCGCCCGCGATCAACGCCGCGCTCAGCGGCCCGCCGCGTAGTCCGGGCAAGGCCTCGTCGAAGTAGCCGGTCAACCGGGCCAGATCGAGTCCGCGCGGGTCGCCGCTCATGTGTCCGACTCGGGTGCTGGGCCGGCGAGGTGTGTCTCGACCTTCTGTTGGAGCCGGCCCATCCCGGCGAGCCAGGCATCGGTGTCTGCGGCCCGGGAGCGGTAGTAGTCGGCCACTTCGGGGTGCGGCAGGATCAAGAACCGATCGTCGGCCAGCGCCTCCCACACCGCGTCGGCGACTTCGGCGGGTTCGAGGACGCGCTCACGCCCGAGCACTTCCGCGACAGGGCCGGCGTCGGCCAGCATGCGGGTGCGGACGCCCTGCGGGCAGAGCGCCTGCACCACGATGCCGCGATGGCCGTAGGTCGCGCGCAACCACTCGGCGAAGGCGACGGCGGCGTGTTTGCTGGCCGAGTACGCCGGCGCGGTGAGCATCGTGAGCAGCCCGGCCGCCGACGCGGTGACGATGAAGCGCCCACCGCCGGTCTCCAGCCACCGGGGGACCAGGAGTTGGGCGGCCCGGACGTGGGCCATCAGGTTGACCTCGAGGGAGGCCGCCCAGTCGGCTTCGCTGGCTTCGAGGCCCAGCCCGCGGTCGATGCCCGCGTTGGCGCAGAAGACGTCGATCCGGCCGAAACGCGCGACGGCTGCGTCGACTAGGCCGGTGACCCCGGCGGCGGTTGCGGCGTCGCCGACGACGACCAGGGCTGACTGTCCGGCAGCCTCAACCTCGGCGGCGACCGACGCGAGGGCCGGGCCGTCAAGGTCGGCGAGCACCACGTCATACGACCCGGCCGCGAAGCGGCGGGCCAGCGCGGCGCCGATCCCGTGGGCGGCTCCGGTGATGACGACGGGGGGCATCGCGAGCTTCAGCCGTCGACGATGGTGTAGGCGTAGCCCTGCTCGGCGAGGAAGCGCTGCCGGTGCTGGGCGAACTCCGCGTCGACGGTGTCGCGGGTGACGAGGGCATAGAAGCGGGCGGTGCGCCCGTCGGCCTTCGGGCGCAGCAGTCGCCCGAGGCGCTGGGCCTCCTCCTGGCGGGAGCCGAACGAGCCGGAGACCTGGATCGCGACCGCGGCTTCGGGGAGGTCGATGGAGAAGTTGGCGACCTTGGAGACGACCAGCAGGGAGAGTTCGCCCACTCGGAAGGCATCGAAGAGCCGCTGGCGCTCCTTGACCGGCGTCGCTCCGCTGATCATGGGGGCGTCGAGGTCGGCCGCGAGCTCCTCGAGTTGGTCGAGGAACTGGCCGATGACGAGCGTCGGCTCGCCGTGGTGTTCGGCGACGAGCCGCTCGGCGACGCGGGTCTTGGCCGGGGTGCAGGCCGCGAGCCGGTAGCGCTCCTCGGGCTCGGCGACGGCGTAGGCCATGCGCTCGCTCGTGGTCATCTCGACGCGCACTTCGACGCAGTCGGCGGGGGCGATCCAGCCCTGCGCCTCGATGTCCTTCCACGGCGCGTCAAAGCGTTTGGGGCCGATGAGGGAGAACACATCGCCCTCGCGGCCGTCTTCGCGCACCAGCGTCGCGGTCAGGCCGAGTCGCCGCCGCGCCTGCAGGGTGGCGGTCATCCGGAAGATCGGCGCCGGCAGCAGGTGGACCTCGTCGTAGATGATCAGCCCCCAGTCGCGGGCATCGAAGAGGTCCAGATGGGTATAGGTGCCTTGGCGGCGCGTCGTCATCACCTGATAGGTCGCGATGGTAACCGGGCGGATCTGCTTGACGGCTCCGGAGTACTCACCGATCTCTTCCTCGGTCAGGCTCGTGCGGCGGAGGAGCTCGTCCTTCCACTGGCGCGCGCTCACGGTGTTGGTCACCAAGATCAGCGTGGTCACGCCGGCGTCAGCCATCGTCGCCGCGCCCACGATCGTCTTGCCGGCGCCACACGGGAGGACCACAACCCCGGAGCCACCGAAGGTGAAAGCCTCGACCGCCAGCCGTTGGTAGTCGCGCAGCTTCCACCCCTCTTCGCGCAGCGTGATCGGGTGGGCCTCGCCGTCGACATAGCCCGCGAGGTCTTCGGCCGGCCAGCCGATCTTGAGCAGCGCCTGCTTGAGGTTGCCGCGCTCACTGGCATGGACGATCACGGTGTCGTCGTCGATGCGGTCACCGAGCATGCCGGCGACCTTCTTGGCGCGCAGCACCTCCTCGAGCACGGGGCGATCGAGCGAGACCAGCACGAGACCGTGAGTGGGGTGCTTCTCCAACCGCAACCGGCCGTAGCGAGCCATCGTCTCGGCGACGTCGATGAGCAGGGAGTGGGGCACATCGAACCGGCTGAACTTCAACAGCGAGTCGATGACCTTCTCGGCATCGACGCCGGCGGCTCGCGCGTTCCACAGGCCGAGGTTGCTCAGCCGGTAGGTGTGCACGTGTTCGGGGCTGCGCTCGAGCTCGGCAAAGGGCGCGATCGCCTTGCGGCACTCCTGGGCCTGGGCATGACCCACCTCCAACAGGAGGGTCTTGTCCGACTGGACGATCAGCGGGCCGTCATGCACGCGCGCAAGCCTACGGGCGGCCACCGACAGCGTGGCGAGCCGTGGGCGTTGGCTTCGTGGCGAGCAGCGATCAGGCGCTGGCAGCGCGCTGCCTCGCGCGGTATGCCGCGACGTTGGCCCGCGACGAACACCGGTCCGAGCAATAGCGCCGTGACTGGTTGGGGGAGGTGTCGACGTAGACCTGCGTGCAGCGGGCCTCCGCGCACACGCCCAACCGTTGCGCGCCGAGGTCGCAGACCAGCGTCAGCAGGCCAAGCAGCGACTCGGCAATCACCTGCTCTGCCGCGGTGGCGGCGTTGGGGGCGACGTGGATGTGCAGGTCTTGGGGGTCGTGCTCGGAGATGCACGGCGTGATCGGGTGCCGCTCGAGTAGCTGGTTGATCGTCGTCACCACGCCGTGGATGTCGCCAGCGCTGCCCGCCTCAAAGGCCGGCCGGACCTGGGCCGCGAACCGGGAGAGCGCCGTGGTGTCGCGCTCGGTCGGTGGGTTGGCCAGCCAATCCCTCGTGGCGAGATGCTCGGCCAGGGCGTCGAGATCGCCTAGCTCGGCGTTGAGCAGCGCGGCGCACTCCTCGGCATACCTGACGAAATCCACACCCGCCATCGTAATGAACGGCCCGCGCCCCGCCGCGACGCCCATTAAGCAGCCCCGGAGGCCGCGCGGTCAGGAGGCGGCGAGCGCGATCCCGCGGATGCGGTGCAGGAGGAACGTGCGCGGAGCCTGCGCCCGCTGGTCGAAGCCCACCATCGCGCCCGAGGTGATCCGGTCGGGATCGACAAGCCGCTCGGAGACCTGTCCGTGCTGATCGACGTACTCCATCCAGACCGCGCTGCCGGTCTCGAGGGCATTGCGGAGTATGTCGAGCACGTCGCCCGGTGT
>JBAQXA010000521.1:0-6212 GCA_049299195.1 Nocardioides sp. | reverse complement strand
GCCTGAGGGCGCCGCGCTTGAGTTCCCGGAGGTCGAGGCGCCCGCTGCGGGATTCACTTCGCCGGCCCCGGCAGCCTGCCCGCCGCGGGTCCGACGCCTGCTGCGCGGAGTGCGGTTGCGGTCGCCGCCATCACCTGTCCGAGACTCACTGCCGCGACCCTCACTGCTGCGACCCTCTCCTGGACCGGTATTGCCGGACCGAGACGAGCCGCGTTCGTTGCGGGCGGGTCGGGGCTCACGTGGCGGGGCCGGAGCCGGATCGACGATCCGGCCCTTGGTGCCCGGGGGGATGCCGAGGTCGTGATGGAGGTGCTCGGAGGTCGAGTAGGTCTCCAACGGCTCCTCGAAGGGCAGGTTGAGGGTCTTGTTGATGACCTTCCACCGAGTCAGATCCGGCCAGTCGACAAACGTGACCGCGACGCCGGAGGCTCCCGCACGGCCGGTGCGGCCGATGCGGTGGACGTAGGTCTTGTCGTCCTCCGGGCAGGAGTAGTTGATGACATGCGAGACGCCCTGCACGTCGATGCCGCGGGCGGCGACATCGGTGGCCACCAACACGCGCAGCTTGTCGTCGCGGAACTTCGTCAGCGCCTTCTCGCGGGCCACCTGAGCCATGTCGCCATGCAGCGCAGAGGTGGAGAAGCCCCGCTCGGCAAGATCGTCGGCGACTCGCTGCGCCTGACGCTTGGTCCGCGTGAAGACGATCATCTTGTCGGCGTCTTCGGCCTGCAGGATGCGGCCGACGATCTCGGGCTTGTCCAAGTCATGGGTGTGATAGATGAACTGGGCCGTGGCCGGGACGGTCTGGTTGTCGTAGGACGACTCGGCACGGATGTTCATCGGGTGGCGCATGTGGGTGCGCGCCAGGGCCACGATGGCGGCCGGCATCGTCGCCGCGAAGAGCATCGTCTGCCGGGTCTCGGGGGTGTCGCGCAGCAGCCGCTCGACATCGGGCAGGAAGCCCAGATCGAGCATCTCGTCGGCCTCATCGAGCACGAGTGCGTGGACGTGCGAGATGTCGAGCGCACGCCGGTTCATCAGGTCGATCAACCGCCCCGGGGTGCCGACCACGATGTCGACGCCGGTGGCCAGTGCATCGAGTTGCGGCTCGTAGCCCACGCCGCCATACACGGTGAGCACGCGCAGGCCGCGGTCGGCGCTCGCGAGCGCGAGGTCACCGGACACCTGGAGAGCGAGCTCGCGGGTCGGAGCCACGATGAGCGCTTGGGGCTTGCCCTGGGGGATCTCGGCGTAGTCGGGATCGGAGGGGGCGATGCTGCGCTGGAGGACGGGGATGCCGAAGGCCAGCGTCTTGCCGGTGCCCGTGCGGGCCTGGCCGATCAGGTCGGTGCCGACCAGGGCGACCGACAGGGTCATCTCCTGGATCGGGAAGGGAACGGTAATGCCGACGCGCTCAAGCGCATCACAAATCTCGGGGAGCACCCCGAGTTCACGAAAAGTAGTCATGTATCGCTTTCAGTTGTCCCAGGCACTCGAGGGTCTCGAGCCTGGGTGATCGTCTGCCGCTGCTCTCGTGCGGCAAGACGGACAACTCATCACACGTGAGTTGCCGACAACCTGCCGCGCACATCCGGTCGGCGAAGGATTCGCCAGATAAGCGTGAGTGTATCGGTAGGGAGCGCCCCTCGGCGCATTGAACGCGTGGATCTGTGCCGAGTCGGTACGGCGCGTGGCCGACCGAGCGGCATACAACCTGGCGGGTTGACCTCCCAGCTCAGGGTTTCTGTCCAGGGTCAAGGGCACACCAAATGCCGGTCAAGAAACGCATGACGATGACCTTTGTCACTTGTTGGATATCCCGGGTAAGCCCATGATGTTGACATGTCAACCAAATCCCTTCAGCCCTCCGGCGCGAACCGCCGCGGCCTCCTCAGACGAGCCCTGATCACTGCCTCCCTACTGTTTTCCGTCGCGCTGAGCGGTGCGGTTGCCCCGGCCGCTGTGGCCGCCACCATCCCCATCGCGCCCTCCGGGCTGGCGATCTCGGTGGTCGCCGGCGATCCGTCGCTTGTTTGGGCCGACAACTCCTCGGACGAGACCGGCTTCGAGATCGAGCGGTGTCTGGTCGTTGGCGGAGTCTGCGGCTTCCAGCCCCTCGCGACCAATCCCGCCAACCTCTATCTCTTTATCGACACCGGCGCGGGCACTCAGGCGTACAACTACCGAGTGCGCGCGGTCAATAGCGCGGGGGCGTCCAACTGGACCACGGCCGCCGTGGTCCCCAGCGGCCTGAGCTTGGCTCGCCCGGTTGCGGTGCTGTCGGTGACCCCGACGACCGGCGTGGCTCCCTTGGCGTCGACCTTCATCGGTTCGGGCTCCTACGGGCTCGACTTCTCGGTCCTGAGCAACTGGTCGTGGTCCTTCGGTGACGGCGCGACGGCCAACACGGTCAATGCGACGCACACCTACACCACCCCCGGCTCCTACCGAGTGACGCTGACGGTGACCGACACGGCCGGGCGCACGTCCTTGGCCGAGACTCGCGTGACGGTCAACCCGCCACCGGCCAATGTCGTTGCCCCCGCGTCGCTAACCGCCACGGGATTGCTGCGCAAGATCCGGCTCAACTGGACCAACGCGCCGAACACGACCACCACGCAGCTGTGGATTCAGCGCTGCCGGGGAAGCTCCTGCACGGTGTTCAACCGGGTGGCGATCTTGTCGCCGACGGCGATCACCTGGACCGATACCGCGGTGGTCCGGGGTGCGACCTACCGCTACATGGTGACGGCCATCGACGTGCCCGCGGGAGTCTCGGCATCGGCCGGCCCGGTCCAGGCCAAGGTGAAGTGACCCAGCCGAAATAGGCACTCCCGCGGTGTTGGCGCCACATTTGCCAGGCTCAAACGCCTGTGAAGTGGTTCCAGCACCGCGGGAGACGGTCGTTCAGGGGTCTGTTGGTCAGACCTTCTTGCGCGCGGTGACGGTCGCGGCGACCATCACGAACACCGCGGCCAGGATGACCGAGACGACGAACGCGATGAAGTCGAAGCTGTTGTCATTGCCGACACCAAACAGCTGGTAGCCGATCAGTACGCCGGCGATGCCGCAGATCACGGTCAGCCACAGCGGAATGTTGTCGCGGTTGCCGGGGGCAACGAACTTGCCGAGCAGCCCGACGATTAGTCCGGCGATCAGGTAGCCGATCACGCTTCCCATGGGATCTCCTTCTCCTCAAAGGCCGTCGACCGTCTGTCCGGCCGATCGGCACTTGTGGCGGTGTCCGCCACAGAGATCTTCTCACTGATCACCACAAACACCAGTCCCCGCAAACGCCAGGCCCGGCGCGCGCCCTCAGGTCGGCTTGCGCCCGTCGATCAGGAGCGGAAGCCGACCTGGCTGCCGCCGGTGCTGCCGATCTCTACATAAGAAATGCGCTCGGCGGGAATCATCACGGTGCGACCCTTGGTGTCGCTGAGCTTCAGCAGACTGCCATCGCCCAGAGCCTTGCTCAGCGCCTTCTCGACCTCAGCGGCGGTGCTGGACACGTCCACCACGAGCTCGCGCGGTGCGTACTGCACCCCGATCTTGACCTCCATGAAACGCTCCTTCCAGCAGTTGGGGTCCCACCCTAGGCCGCGCCTGAGCAGCGGCTTTCAGTGGGCGCTTTCGTCGGCCTTTGGGTAGCCGCGGATTCCACGCCAGGCGAGTGCCGAAACCAAGGCGGTGGCCTCCTCCTGGCTCAGCCCCTTGGGGTCGGCCAGCCAGTCGCGGGCGCTGACTTGCGCCATACCGACCATCGACACGGCGAGCAGATGGCACGCAGGGTCCGGCAGCCCGGTGTCGTCCCTGATCACGGCGGCGACCATCTCGGCGGTGTGCGCGGTGACGCGCTCGACGAGTTCGCGCACGGAGGGCTCGTTGGTGAGGTCGGACTCGAAGACGAGGCGGAAGGCGCCCGCGTCATGCGCGACATAGGAGTAGAACGCTTCGATGGTCGCCGAGACCCGCTGCTTGTTGTCGTCGGTGGACGACAAGGCATCTCGGCAATGCGCGATCAGCTGGTCGACGGAGGCGTCGAGGAGGGCCAGGTAGAGCTCGAGCTTGCCGGGGAAGTGCTGGTAGAGCACGGGTTTGGAGACGCCCGCGCGGTCGGCGATGTCGTCCATCGCCGCGGCGTGGTAGCCATGGGCCACGAAGACCTCGAGAGCGTTGTCGAGCAGTTGCGCGCGCCGTTCGCTGCGAGGCAGCCGGTTGGTGCGCTGCCGAGCCATGGCGTCTGGCCCCGCTGAATCTGGGTCGACCAGTTCTTGGGTGGTCACCGGCGCAGCCTACCCGCCGGTATGCCGGGTGGGGCCGCTGGATCTTGGCATCCGGATCGCAGCGAGGCGCCCGAGCAAGCGCGGGAGGATGGGGGAACAAACCTGCGGACTTGGGTCTTGCAGCCCAGACACCCCGTGAGGAGAGGAACTCTCGTGAACTACGCGCCGCTGGTCGAGCCCGCCGACCAACTGAGCATCGATGAGGTACGGCGCTACAGCCGCCACTTGATCATCCCCGACGTCGGCATGACCGGGCAGAAGCGCCTCAAGAACGCGAAGGTGCTCGTGATCGGTGCGGGCGGCTTGGGCAGCCCAGCGTTGATGTACCTCGCGGCCGCTGGCGTCGGGACCCTCGGCATCGTCGAGTTCGACGTGGTCGACGAGTCCAACCTGCAGCGCCAGATCATCCACGGTCAGTCCGACATCGACCGGCCGAAGGCGGAGTCGGCCCGCGACTCGGTGCGCGAGATCAACCCGCATGTGCAGGTCATCGTGCACAACGAGCGGCTCGACAACGACAACGTCTTCGAGATCTTCACCGGCTATGACCTGATCGTCGACGGCACCGACAACTTCGCCACGCGCTACCTCGTCAACGACGCGGCGTACTTCCTGGGCATCCCCTATGTGTGGGGTTCGATCTACCGCTTCGATGGCCAGGCGTCGGCGTTCTGGCCGACCGAGCCGGGTGGGGAGGCGCCGTGCTACCGCTGCCTCTACCCCGAGCCGCCGCCGCCGGGGATGGTGCCCTCCTGCGCCGAGGGCGGCGTCTTGGGCGTGCTCTGCGCTGCGATCGGGTCCATTCAGGTGACCGAGGCGATCAAGTTGCTCACCGGCATCGGCGAGCCGCTCGTGGGCCGACTGATGATCTACGACGCCCTCGAGATGTCCTATCGCAAGCTGGCGATCCGCAAGGACCCCAACTGCGCGCTCTGCGGCGACAACCCGACCGTCACCGGCCTAATCGACTACGACTACTTCTGCGGGGCTCTGTCCGACGACGCCGTCGAGGCGGCCGCCGGGTCGACGATCTCGGTGGTGCAGTTGGAGCACATGCTCAAGGAGCGAGCCAACGGCCAGCGCGACTTCATGCTCATCGACGTGCGTGAGCCCAACGAGTTCGAAATCAACCAGATCCCCGGAGCCGTGCTGATCCCCAAGGGCGAGTTCCTCGCCGGGACCGCGTTGGAGCTCCTCCCGAGCGTCGACTCCGGCACCCAGGTCGTCTTGCACTGCAAGAGTGGGGTGCGGTCGGCAGAGGCGCTCGCGGTGATCAAGGGAGCCGGCTACGACGACGCGGTCCACGTCGGCGGTGGCGTGGTGGCGTGGGTCAACCAGATCGACCCGAGCCAGCCGAACTACTGACCGGAGCTACTCCGCAACGAGGTCGAGCAACACCTTGCCGACCGTGCCGTCCTGGACCGCAGTGTGGGCTGAGGCGGTCTCCTCAAGCCGGAAGCGAGTGATGGGCACGCCGGCCTCAGGGCCAATGCGCACGGCGCCCGCAGCGACCGCTGCCTGGGTCGCCCTGACTGCGTTGGCCAGCTCGTCGGGCGTGACGGTGTAGAGCATCACGAAGCGGTAGGTCGCGTTGAGCATCATGTTGGCGCGCACCGGGACGGCCATCTCGGGTTCGGCCTCGTTGGCGTAGATCGCGATTGTCGCGTGCGGGGCCGCAACGGCAACGTCGAGACCCACATTGCTCGTCGGCGCGACTTCGACGATCACGTCGACCCCGTCGGGGGCGATCGCTCGGATCGCGGCGGCGGCGTCTTCGGTGCGGTAGTTGACGACGTGAGTCGCTCCCGCGGCCGCTGCCAGGGCGGCCTTCTCCGGGCCACTCACCGTCGTGATGACCGTGGCGCCGGCCCACGCGGCGAGCTGGATCGCGGCATTGCCGACCGCTCCCGCTCCGCCCGCAACCAGCAC
>JBAQXA010000520.1:0-4602 GCA_049299195.1 Nocardioides sp. | reverse complement strand
AGCCCTGGCCCCAGCGGGCTCACACGCTGAGTTGCAGTCGCGCAAAGATCTCGCGCGTGGCCAGCGAGCGGTTGAGCGTGTAGAAGTGCAGCCCGGGGCAGCCTCCGTCGAGCAGGGTCTCGGCGAGCTCGGCCGCGGCGGTGATGCCGGCCGTGCGGACCGCCGCCGCGTCGCCCTCGTGGCGAGCGATCGGGGCCAGCACCTCGGCAGGCACCTCCCGACCGGACAACTGCGCCATGCGGACCACCTGGTTGAGGTTCAAGATCGGCATCAGACCCGCCAGGATCGGGATCACTACCCCGACCGCTCGGGCCCGCTCGACCAGCGCGAAGTAGTCCTCGGCGCGGAAGAACATGTCGGTGATCGCAAAGGTGGCGCCCGCGTCCTGCTTCGCTTTGAGCACCGCCACATCATCGGCGAGGGATGCAGCCTCCCGGTGGCCCTCGGGGAACGCCGCCACGCCCACGCCAAATCGACCGTCAACCGCCGCGAAGCGCACGAGTTCGCTGGCGTAGGTGAACCCGTCGGGCACCGGGGTCCACGGCGTCCCGGGCCCGGCCGGCGGGTCTCCCCGCAGCGCCAAGACGTTGCGGACTCCCGCGGCGGCATACGCATCGAGGATGGCGCGCAACTCATCTTGGGAGTGCCCGACGCAGGTCAGGTGCGCCAACGGCACCATCGAGGTCTCGCGCGCGATCCGGCCCGTCATGGCGGCGGTCGTGTCCCGCGTGCTCCCGCCCGCGCCGTACGTGACCGAGACGAAGGTCGGGCGGTAGGGCTCCAGCTCGCAGATCGCCTGCCAGAGTTGGGCCTCGCCCGCCTCATCCTTGGGCGGGAAGAACTCGAAGGAGAACGAGCGCTCTCCGGCCGCAATCCGCGCGGCAATGTCTGCGGTGGCTCCCGAGGCCCGACCGGCTGTCATGCCGCCAGACTAATGAGTCTCAGCGGCACCGCCCGCGACCGTCCACGGGACCTCGACGCGCCGCCCAGAGCCCGGCCGTGGAGGCGCCCACCGCACGATTGTCGACGGCGACCCCGCCACGTGCCGCGATCCACCCGGCTGCTGGCATGCAATAGGGTCGCTTCGTGACCACTTCGAGCCCCCGGTGGGAGCCCCCAGGATTCAAGGCTGACCTTCAACAGGCGCTCGATGCGTTCGTTGCTGATCAGGTCGAGAGGCTCGAACCGTTGGGCCCAGACGCGGCCAAGCTCACCGACGAAGCCGCGGCGCTGCTGGCCGGCGGCAAGCGGCTGCGGGCCGCCTTTTGCCACTGGGGCTACCGCGCGGTGAGCGCCGAAGACCCCGCGGCTGGCAGTGACGGCGCTGCCCTCGCCAAAGCCTGTGCAGCCCTCGAAGTGCTGCATGCCAGCGCCCTGGTGCATGACGATCTGATGGACGACTCGGCAACCCGCCGCGGGCGAGCCTCGACCCATACGCACTTCGCCAACCTCTACCGCGCCGCGGACTGGCCCGAGCGGCGGTTGAGCTCCCCGGAGCGTTATGGATCGGCCGGGGCGATCTTGTTGGGCGACCTGATGCTGAGCTGGGCCGACGAGATGTTGCGGCGCTGTGGCCTGCCGGCCGACCGGGTGCTCGCCGCCCTCGACATTCTCGACGAATGCCGCTCGGAGGTCATCGTCGGTCAGTTCCTCGACGTCTCCGTCCAAGCGCGCGGCACGGCCGATGTCGACACGGCCATGACGGTGCTGCGCTACAAGTCCGCGAAGTACTCCGTCGAACGGCCGCTGCACATCGGCGCGGCGCTCGCCGGGGCCGACGACACCACCTTGGCGGCGCTCTCCGACTATGGACTGCCGCTCGGCGAGGCCTTCCAGCTGCGCGACGACCTGCTGGGCGTCTTCGGCGATCCCCAGGCCACCGGCAAGCCAGCCGGCGACGACCTCGTGCAGGGCAAGCGCACGGTCTTGGTCGCGCTCGCCCTCGACAACGCCAACCAGGCCGAAGCCCAGCTGCTCAACCGGTCTCTCGGCGCCGAGATCGACGGGGCGGGCATCGTCCGCCTGCGCGACATCATCGAAAGCTCCGGCGCCAAGGCGCAGGTCGAAGCCGCCATCGAGCTGCTCACCGACCGAGCCGTCGCCGCCTTAACCAAGGCTCAGCTGACCGAGTCGGCCACGGCCGCGCTCACCGACTTGGCAACCGCCGCGACCGTGCGCGCGAGCTGACGACCCGTCAGTCCAGACTGGGTACGCCGTCCACGTGCGGCCCCTCGCCGCGCAACAGCACCACAAACGGGCCGCCGCGGTCGGAGTTGACCCGCCCACCGAGCACGCTGAGGGCGATGGAGAAGGCGCGTTCATCGGCCCGGGCAAACGGACCCCACCCGTCCCACAAGAGCACATGCCCGGCACTGTCCCCGGCACGCACGTCATGCAAACAGTCCGACAAGGCGTCGAAGTTGCGGCCGTAGTGGTCGGGGAAGCCAAGCGCCTCGCCGATGCCCTCCAGGAACTCCGCCTTGGTCTCTTCCAGCCAGCCGTCGACGTGGGCGAAGAGCCAGCCGGCATGCTCGACCGTGTGTCGCACCGTCGGGACGTCGAAGGCTCCGTGCCAGGTGTAAATCCCCGGCTTCGTCCGCCCAGCCAGCACCGCCGCCAAACCGCTCATGGGTTCTCGATCCTCTCGAAGCTCTGATAGTGGTCCTCTGTCCAGTAGTACTCCCCGCCACCGCCGACCACAATCCTGCGAGCCCCACGAGTCGAACTTCCCGGAGTCTCGACGGTGTATTCGCGGTAGTAGCCGCGGTCCCGATCGGGGAGCAAACCCTCGAGGTTCTTAAACGTGCCGTCGTCCTCGTCATAGGGGAAGGGGCCGCCAGCCTTGATCAGCGCCAGCGTGTCGATGGCTTCGGGCGGCAGCGTCGATCGGTCGACGAGGATCAGCCCGCTCACGGGGTCGGTCTGCTCGGCCTTCGGCCGGTTGACCGAGATCCCCGACCCCGGTCCCTCTTCCATCACTGCCGCCGGTGGCCCGGTGTGAGTCCACCAGTACCAGCCGACCACCAACAGGAGCGCCGCCAATGCGGCCATCGCGGCACGCAGCGCGAGGGTGGAGTCCCGACGAACCGCGTCGCGGCGAACCATCAGGCCAGCGCCTGCGCTCGCCGCTTGGCCTCGGCGCCGCGGTTTTCTCGCAGCGCGTCGATCGGTCGGCCCGGCAGTTGGGCATCGGTGAAGATCCAGCGAATGGCAGCCCGGTCATCGAAGCCGATGTCATGCAGGAGCGTGATCAGCCCGGCCAGCCCTTTGACGATCTCCCCGTCTTGCACGAACAGGGTCGGAACACGTTGGCCAGCACCCGGCGCCGGGACGGCCGCCGCAAGCAGGTGATCTCGGATCATTGTGCGAACCCGGCTGACCGTGACGCCTAGGGCCTGAGCAGTCGCCGCCCAGTCGCTCCAGTCACCGACCAGGTCGCCGAGCCCGTCATCGTCTTGCACCCGCGCTTGCGCCATGGGGCAAGCCAACCATGCGCCACGCCGTACCGCTGGACTCGGGTGGCCCCTACGGCTGCCTACGATGGACCCCCGGCATCTTCCCCGCACCGGAGGACAACAAACGTGGACCTGGGTCGAGGCGACCGCGCGAGCGGCGCTGCTGTCGACCCTTTGGTCGGGCGGGTGCTTGATGGGCGCTACCACCTCTCCGCACGCATCGCCCGTGGCGGGATGGCCAGCGTTTATGAGGCCACCGACACGCGGCTCGATCGGGTGGTCGCGGTCAAGATCATGCACGCGGGGCTTGGCGACGACGCCGCCTTCGCGGAGCGTTTTGTTCGGGAGGCGCGGACCGCGGCGCGCGTCGCGCATCCCAACATCGTCGGCATCTTCGACCAGGGCGAAGACGCGGGCATCGTCTATCTCGTCATGGAGTACGTCCCCGGACTCACCCTGCGCGATGTCATCCGCGCGGAGGCCCCCATGCCCCCGGACCAGGCCCTGGAGATCATGGAGCCGATCCTGGCTGCCTTGGCTGCGGCGCATGAAGCCGGGCTGGTTCATCGCGACATCAAGCCCGAAAACGTCCTGTTTGCCGATGACGGCCGGATCAAGGTCGCCGATTTTGGGCTGGCCAAGGCCGTCTCGGCAGAGACCCAGCACAGCGTGAGCGGCGGCGTACTGATCGGAAGCGTCTCCTACCTGGCGCCCGAGTTGGTCACGCACAACCGCGCCGACGCTCGCGCCGATATCTATGCGCTGGGCATCTTGCTCTATGAGTTGTTGACCGGCCGCAAACCCCACGAAGGGGACACCCCGATCCAGGTCGCCTACAAGCACGTCCACGAGGACGTCCCCCCGCCGTCGGCCCTGGTCCCGAGCCTCCCCCCGATCGTCGACGCCCTCGTGTCCCGGGCCAGCGCCCGTGATCGTGACCGCCGCCCAGCCGACGCCGGCGTGCTGCTGCTGCAAGTACGCCGGGTGCGCCAGGCCCTGCGCGCGGGCCTCGGCCCCGCCGTCGATGCGGGCGCCGACGAACTCACGATCCACCTCGCTGGCCACACCGCCCCCGATAGCTCAGGAACAACGACCCTTCGCTCGCCGAGCGAGCCTCCCGCTGCGCCGCGGGTCGCCCCCCAACCGA
>JBAQXA010000519.1:0-4147 GCA_049299195.1 Nocardioides sp. | reverse complement strand
CCGTGGACCCACACGGAGTACCGCCGCAAGGTCGTCTGGACGGGCAACCAGTTGCGCGACCTGGGGGCCGACATCGTCGGGCTTGAGGAGTTGTGGCACGCGCAGGCGATCGCCGACGTGCTGCGCGAGGTCAATCTCGACGACGACTACGACGTGTTGTCCGCGCCCGCCACCGGCGAGCGGATCGTGTGTGCCGCGCTCGTGCGCAAGGGCTTGCTGCGCGGCGACCCGGTCTGGATCGACCGCTTCCCCGAGGCGATGATGTTGCGCTCCACCGAGGACGACCCCGACGCGCCCGGCATCGCGGTCAACCTGGCCGGCTTCTCCCGACCCGTCCTCGCCTTCGATGTGGCGCTGCGCGAGCGGCCCCCGCTGACCCGGGTGTATGTCGCCCACTTCAAGTCCAAGCGCCCCGTGCGGATCGACGAGGAGCCCTGGTTCAACGCCGACCCGGCGACCTACCGCACCCACGCACCCGCGCTCGGTTCGGCGCTCGCGACCATCCGGCGTACGGCGGAGGCAACAGCGCTGCGGATCATCCTCAACGAGACCATGAAGGGGACCGTCACGCCCACGATCGTGCTGGGCGACCTCAACGACGGACACCACAGCAACACCCTCAACATCGTCACCGGCCAGCCGCGCTATCTCGTCGGGGAGTCGCGCGGTGGCGGGGACACCGCTCTCTACAGCGCCCAGTCGCTGCAGGAGTACCGCGACAGCCGCGACGTCTATTACACCCACGTCCACGACGACCACCGCGAGTCGCTCGACCACGTCTTGGTGAGCGAGCAGTTCTATGACAACTCGCTGCGCCGGGTGTGGCTGTTTGATGGGCTGATCGTCAACAACGACCACCTCAACGACACCGACGACTTCGCCCACAAGGCCGCCGGATCGAGTGATCACGGCCCGGTGCGTGTCCGCTTCCGGTATCGCCCCGCCCGGGAATAGCTCCGGAGGCCGTAGGCTTGGCCCCCTTATGGGCGCGCACCGAAACTCCGGCAGCGGAGCGGTCTATCTCGATCACGCGGCAACCACGCCGATGCTGCCCGCCGCGGTGGAGGCGATGGCCGCCCAACTCGGCGGAGTCGGCAACCCCAACTCGCTGCATGCCTCGGGCCGTGCGGCGCGCCGCGTCGTGGAGGAGTCCCGCGAGACGATCGCTCAGGCGCTGGGGTGCCGACCCGGTGAGGTGGTCTTTACCTCCGGCGGCACCGAGTCCGACAACCTCGCACTGAAGGGGATGTTTTGGGCACGACGCGCGGCCGACCCCCGCCGCACCCGCATCCTGACGACCTCGGTCGAACACCATGCGGTCTTGGACGCGCTGGAGTGGCTTGAGCATGCCGAAGGCGCCCGCATCGAGATGCTGCCCGTGGATGCGACCGGGCGGCTGGAGATTGCCGCGCTCGCCGAGTCGATCGCGCGCGAGCCCGAGTCGGTGGCACTGGTTTCGGTGATGTGGGCCAACAACGAGGTCGGCACGATCCAACCCGTCGGTGAAGTGGTCGAGATCGCCGCGCCCCACGGCATACCGGTGCACAGCGACGCGGTCCAGGCGATCGGCGCCTTGCCGGTCGACTTCGCCGCGGTCGGCGTCGATGCGCTCTCGCTGGCGGGGCACAAGTGCGGCGGGCCGTTTGGGACCGGAGCGCTGATCTGTCGCCGCGAGGTCGCGGTCACCCCCTTGATCCACGGCGGCGGCCAGGAGCGCGAGATCCGCAGCGGCACTCTCGATACGCCCGCGATCGCCGGGCTGGCGGCCGCGATCGAGTACTCCGTCAAGCACCAATCCGAGCACGCCACCCGACTCGCCGCGCTGCGCGACGACCTGGTCGCCCGGGTGCGCCAGGCCGTCCCCGACGCGATCTACAACGGCCACCCGACCGAGCGGCTCCCGGGTGTGGCCCACCTCAAGTTCCCCGGCTGTGAGGGCGACTCGCTGCTGATGCTGCTCGATGCCCGCGGGATCGAGTGCTCCACCGGCTCGGCCTGCTCGGCCGGCGTGCCGCAGGCCTCGCACGTGCTCTTGTCCATGGGCTGCACCGAGGAGTACGCCCGCAGCTCCTTGCGCTTCTCCCTGGGCCACACCTCGACGAGTGCCGACGTGACGGCGCTCGCGGAGGCCATCGGCCCCGTCGTCGAGCGCGCACGCGGCTCTCAGCTCAAGCCCCGATGAAGGTCCTCGCCGCGATGTCCGGCGGCGTGGACTCCGCGGTCGCCGCGGCTCGCGTCGCCGAGGCCGGCCACGACGTCACCGGCATCCACCTCGCCCTCTCGCGCAACCCCCAGACCTATCGCAGCGGCGCGCGCGGCTGCTGCACGATCGAGGACGCCAACGACGCGCGCCGCGCGGCCGACATCATCGGCATTCCGTTTTATGTCTGGGACCTGTCCGAGCGGTTTCATCACGACGTGGTCGAGGACTTCCTCGACGAGTATGCCGCGGGGCGCACGCCCAATCCCTGCTTGCGCTGCAACGAGAAGATCAAGTTCGCCGCGGTCCTCGACCGGGCGCTCGGGCTGGGCTTCGACGCGGTCGCCACCGGTCATTACGCCCAGCTGCACACCGGCGCGGACGGACTATGGGAGTTGCATCGCGCCGACGACGGGGGCAAGGACCAGTCCTACGTGCTCGGCGTGCTCACCCAGGACCAGTTGCGGCATTCGCTCTTTCCCCTAGGTGACACGCCCAAGCCGGAGGTACGCGCCGAGGCAGCCGCACGGGGGCTACTCGTGGCCGACAAGCCCGACAGCCACGACATCTGCTTCATCAGCGACGGCGACACGGCCGGGTGGCTGCGCGAGAAGCTCGGCGATCGGGCGCCCAACCAGTCCGGCGACATCGTCGACGCGGCGACGGGGGAGGTGGTCGGCACCCACCAGGGGAGCTACGCCTTCACCATCGGCCAGCGCCGCGGCCTGCGGCTCGGCACGCCCGCGCCAGACGGCAAGCCACGCTTCGTGCTGGACATCGAGCCCGTCTCCGGGACGGTGCGCGTCGGGAGCCGTGAGAGTCTGGCGATCGCGGGACTGAGCGGCGTTCGCCCCTTGTGGTGCGGCACCGAGCCTCCGCGCGAGTTCGCCGCCACGGTTCAGCTGCGGGCCCACGGTCAGGAGCATCGGGCGCGCGTGCGCCGCACCGACAGCGGCGTCGAGGTCGAGCTGCTCGACCCCGCCTTCGGCATCGCCCCCGGTCAGGCGGTCGTGATGTATGACGGCAGCCGCGTCCTGGGCTCGGCCACCATCTCGGGCACCACCTCCGCGACCATCTCGGGCACCACCTCCGCCACTGCTGGGGGCAACTCATGACGTTTGCGACCGGGGTCGGCTCTCATCCAGGCGACGATGCGCGCGACTACGCCGACGCGGTGCGCGTGGTCTGGGGTGAGTTGGCCGAGGGCCACCTGCCCTACGTCCCCGAGCTCCCGGGCCGCGGCGCGATCGGCAATCTCACCGGACGCGCCCTCGCGATGGTCACCGAGATCGGGGCCGATCTCCAACCGGCGGGCTGGCGGCTCACCACGGGCAGCGGCGTGGATCACCGGCGCGCGCGCAGCCTGCTGGCCCAGGACCTCGACGCGGTTGAAGAGCAGACCCAGGGCTACACCGGCGACGTCAAGGTGCAGGTGTGCGGTCCGTGGACCCTGGCCGCGACGACCGAGAAGCCGCGCGGCGACAAGGTGCTTGCCGACCACGGAGCACGCCGTGATCTAGCGCAGGCGCTCGCCGCGGGACTCGCCGAGCACCTGGCCGACGTACGCCGCCGACTGCCGCGGGCCAGCAGGATCGTCTGCCAACTCGACGAGCCCGCCCTCCCGGCGGTGCTGCGGGCGCAGGTGCCGACGGCCTCGGGCTTTGGACGGCATCGGTCGGTCGACATCCCCGAGGTCTCCACGGCGATCGGCCTGCTTGCGGAGGTGATTCAAGGCGCGGGCGCCGAACCTTGGCTGCACTGCTGCGCCCCCGGATTGCCCTACTCGGTGTTGTCGCGGGCCGGCGTCAGCGGCTTCGTCGTCGACTCCGGGCAGCTCGACGCCGAGGCCACCGAGGAGGTCGCGCAGTTGCTGGAAGATGGCGCCTGGCTCACGCTCGGCGTGCTGCCGACGCTTCCCGCCGCCGGCGACACCTGGACCGCGGTTCG
>JBAQXA010000518.1:0-7961 GCA_049299195.1 Nocardioides sp. | reverse complement strand
TCCGCCGAGTGCCGCCCGCCTGGGGCGGATGGGTGCTCCGCTTGCGCAACCCTGGCCGGCCGAGGCCCGGCACCTGCTGGTGCGCCTCCTCGCCGGCTCGGGCCTGCTTGGGGTGTGGGAGACGCTGGAGGAGACCGGCGCGCTGGACGCGCTCCTGCCGGAGTGGGAGCGAATCCGTCTGCTCCCGCACGCCTCGGCGATTCACCGGTTCACCGTTGATCGGCACGTGATCGAGACCTGCCTGGAGGCCGGGCGCTTGATTCGCCAGGTCACCCGACCGGATCTCCTGCTCGTCGCGGCGCTGCTGCACGACATCGGCAAGGGCGGCGAGGGGTCCCACAGCATCGAGGGCGAGGCGATCGCGCGTCGGGTGTCGCGGCGGATGGGTTTTGGCGAGGCCGACGCCGCGGAGATCGCCCGGCTGGTGCGGTGGCACCTGCTGTTGGGCGAGGTCGCCACCACGCGCGACCTGGAGGACCCGGCGACGGCGTCACTGGTCGCCGAGAGGCTCGGCTCGGAGGAAACCCTGGGGTTGCTCCGGACGCTGACCGAGGCAGATGCCCGCGCCGCCTCGTCGCAAGCCTGGACCGCTTGGCGTGCGCGTCTCATCGACGAGCTGGTCCGGCGGGTGCGGCCGCTCCTCGCCGATTCCGGCGGCGTACCCATCGCCGACCCGCCGCGCCGGCGCGTCGTGCCTGATCCAGTACGCCGCAGCGTGGGCGCCGCGGGACCGGCTCTCGTCGAGGCAGATCGGCCGGAGGGCTCGCCGCCGCTGATCACGGTGACTCCGAGCGAGGAGGGCGCACTGGTCCGGGTCAGCGCGCCGGATCGCGTGGGACTGCTCGCGGACATTGCGGCCGCGCTGGCCTGGCAACGCTGCGGCATCCGCTCGGCGCGCGCGTGGTCTGAGGGTGAGCTCGGCGCCTCGGAGTGGCAGCTCGACGATGCGGAACCAGACGCTCGGCTCTTGCGACACCACTTTGAGGGGATCGTGGCGGGCCGGCTCGACCCAGGCGCCCGTCTGCTGCGGCCGACCGGTGGCGGGCTCCCACCCCTGGTGCTGGTGCATCCGGAGGCGTCAGCCCGGGCCACGGTGATCGAGGTGCGCGCCGCCGACCGCCAGGGGCTCCTCTACGCCGTCCTCAGTGCGCTCACGCGAGCGCGGCTCGCGATCAGCTCAGCCCACATCACCACGATCGGCCCGCAGGCCGTGGACGTGTTTTATGTCCAAGAGCCCGGCGGAGAGTCGCTGAGTGCTCGGCGGGCCAGCGCCGCAGCCGACGCGATCCGCGCCGCCCTCGTCGGCTCCTGAGCCGCTCGCCACGTGGCAGAGTGGGGAGATGGTCGAGACGATCGTCGGCATCATCGTGGTCTTCACGGTGCTCACGTTTGTCCTGATCGCGTTTCAACGCAGCCTCGACAAGCCCGGTGGCCGCACCAGCGCAGGCGGGTTCGCCGACGCGTTGGGTGGCTTCATAGACGTCTTCGACCCGGCGCAGAAGCGAGCAACTGACAACCTCAACCACGAGAAGCGCAGGGGCCCCGTCACGCCCACCCCCGACGACGACCTGGAGCGGCCCGTAGTGATCGAGACCTTCCCCGACGGCACGCCGCGCCGGGTGCGGATCCGCCGCCCGAACACTCCCTAGCGCCGCGCCTCTCCTCGGCTTGGTGTCTCCCGCGCGCCGTTGCGCAGGTAGGCTGGGCGCCGACCGACGACGGCCCGGCCTGACCGGCTCGAGCCCGCCCGATAGCTGAGGATTCCCTTGTTCGCCACACTGTCCGACCGCCTCGCCGCCACCTTCAAGAACCTCCGCGGCAAGGGCAGGCTCTCTGAAGCAGACATCGACGCGACCTGTCGTGAGATCCGGATCGCGCTGCTCGAAGCCGATGTGGCGCTGCCCGTCGTGAAGGACTTCGTCGCTGCCGTCAAGGAGCGGGCGCGCGGAGAGGAAGTCAGCGGCGCCCTCAACCCGGCCCAGCAGATCGTCAAGATCGTCAACGACGAGCTGGTCGGCATCCTCGGCGGCGAGACGCGGCGGCTTCGGTTCGCCAAGACCGGCCCGACGGTGATCATGCTCGCCGGCCTGCAGGGCGCCGGCAAGACGACCCTCGCGGCCAAGCTCGCGCTGTGGCTCAAGGACCAAGGGCGCACCCCGCTGCTGGTCGCCGCCGACCTCCAGCGACCCAACGCGGTCACCCAGCTGGAAATCAACGGCGAGCGGGTCGGCGTACCCGTCTTTGCCCCGGCGCCGGGCAACGGCGTGGGCGACCCCGTCTTTGTCGCTGAGGAGTCGCTGGCCCACGCCAAGCGCAAGCTCTATGACGTCGTCATCATCGACACGGCCGGACGGCTCGGCGTCGACGCCGAGATGATGCAGCAGGCGGTCGCGATCCGGGAGGCGACCCAGCCCGACGAGATCCTCTTCGTCGTCGACGCGATGATCGGCCAGGACGCCGTCAACACGGCGTTGGCCTTCCAAGAGGGCGTGGGCTACGACGGCGTCGTGCTGACCAAGCTCGACGGCGATGCCCGCGGCGGCGCGGCGCTGTCGATCGCGTCGATCACCGGCAAGCCGGTGATGTTTGCCTCCAATGGCGAGAAGCTCACCGACTTCGACATCTTACACCCCGACCGGATGGCCTCGCGCATCCTCGACATGGGCGACATGCTCACCCTGATCGAGCAGGCCGAGAAGGCCTTCGATGCCGAGTCCGCGCTCAAGGCGGCCGAGAAGCTCACCGGTCAGGGCGGCGACTTCACCCTCGATGACTTCCTGGCCCAGATGCAGCAGATCCGCAAGATGGGGTCGCTCTCCAAGATCATGGGGATGCTGCCCGGGATGGGGCAGTTCCGCGACCAGCTCGACAACTTCGATGAGCGCGAGATCGATCGGGTGCAGGCGATCATCCAGTCGATGACGCCCGCCGAGCGCGCCAACCCCAAGCTGATCGACGGCTCCCGTCGGGCCCGGATCGCCAAGGGTTCGGGGCGCCAGGTGAGCGACGTGAACGCGCTCGTCGACCGCTTCTTTGAGGCGCGCAAGATGATGATGCAGATGGCCCGCGGCGGCATGCCCAACCTTCCGGGTATGCCGGGAGTGGCCGGCGGTCGTCGGGCCAAGGCCCGTCAGGCGCCGAAGGCCGCGAAGGGCAAGCGGGTCTCCGGCAACCCGGCCAAGGCCGCCCAGCAGCGTGCGATCGCGGCTCGCGCCGCCGCCCAGGCTGGGGCGGAGGGTGCCGGGGCCAACCCCTTTGGCACCCCAGCCGGCGAGATCGACTACGAAAAGGCCGCCGCCGCCCTCGAACTCCCCAAGGACTTCTCGAAGTACCTCAAATAACCGCAAGACGTGCGACAGATCGAGCGCCATAGCGCTCGATCCGCCGCACGTCCGCGAGGGGTTGCGCCCGCGAGGGGCGCGCGCCCCGGGTTTTAGCTCTCGACGCGGGCTGCGTGGCGCAGGCCCAGCAGGCCGAGCAGCAGCATCAGGATCGCGGCGATGAAGGCCGCCACCGACGCCAGGCCGGCGATCTTGCCGATCGTGCCGAAGGCGTAGGCATTGAGGAGCAGGCCGCGCAGCGTGCTGCCCATGAAGAGCGTCTGGCGCAGCTGGCCGAGCTCGGCGACCTTCTCCTGATCCGCCGCGGGATCGCTGGACATCTGCATGAACTCACCGCTGACCTCGGAGTAGGTCCGGCCGCCACTGGCCGCGTTCATGTGCTCGAGGATGTAGTGGTCGGCATAGGCCTTGGCCTGGTCGCCCGTGGTCATCTCCTGACCGGCGTACTGCGAGAGCGCGTCCTTTTGGGCCTTGGTCTCCAGCTGATCCTTCTCCGGCATGGTGATGTTCTGCATCGCGAGTTGCTCGCTGACCTGGTCGGAGATGAAGGAGTTCGCCCACCACAGCAGGCCCCCCGCCACAATCAGGACAAGAGCGAGCAGCAGGCCCATCCACGAGATGAGTCTGTCTAAGGTGCGGCGCATGGTGAGGGCCTTCCAATCATGGGTTGCTTCCAGCCTTCCGGCCCGCGTGGCGGGTGTTTCCCGCTTCAGTTACCAGATTAGAAAGTTGAATCCACAACTACTAGAGACGAAGGTCCCCACCGGGCGGTCCCTTCGGCAGAATTCGCTAGGTTCGGCTCCATGACCGTCTTGCGATTCTCTGGCCCCGTGCTGCCTGAAGGCGACTGGCGCGATGTGTATGTCGTCGACGGCGCCGTGACCTTCGAGCGGCCCGCTGAGTCCGACCTTGGCGCCGAGGGCTGGATCGTGCCCGGGCTGGTCGACGCGCATTGCCACATCGGGCTCGATGACGCGGGCGCCACCTCAGTCGAGGAGGCCGAGGCCCAGGCCATCGCCGACCGCGATGGCGGCGCGCTGCTGATCCGCGACGCCGGCTCCGCGCTCGACACCTCCTGGATCCAGGAGCGGGACGACCTGCCCCGGCTGATCCGCTGCGGTCGGCACATCGGTCGCACCCGCCGCTATCTGCGCGACTACGCCCATGAGGTCGAGCCCGAGCAGGTAGCTGCCGTTGCTGCCCAAGAGGCCCAGACCGGCGATGGCTGGATCAAGCTGGTGGGCGACTGGATCTCGCGCGAAGACGGCGATCTGGCCCCTTCCTTCCCGGCGGAGGCATTTGCGGCGGCGATCGAGGCCGCCCATGCCCACGGCGCCAAGGTGACCGCGCACTGCTTCGGCACCGCGGTGCTCCCCGGCCTCATCGAAGCGGGCATCGACTGCATCGAACACGGCACGGGGTTGACCCCCGACCTGATCGAGGCGATGGTGGCTCGCGATGTAGCGCTCGTGCCGACCGTCATGCAGTTGGACAAGTTCCCCGAGTATGCCGCGGCGGGGGCCGAGCGGTTCCCGGCGTACTCCGCCACCATGACGGGCCTGTACGCCCGGATGCGGGACACCCTCATGAGCGCCTATGAGGCTGGCGTGCGCATCTACGCCGGCTCCGACGGTGGCGGGATCACCCGGCACGGCAACCTGGCCGGTGAGGTGATGGCGCTGGCCGACCTCGGCATGCCGGCCCACTACGCGCTGGGTGCGGCGAGCTGGCGAGGCCGGGAGTGGCTCGGCCACCCAGCCACGATCAGCGAGGGAGCGCCTGCCGACTTCGTGGTCTATCCCGAGGACCCGCTGGCGGACCTGCGGGTGTTGCGGTCGCCGCGCGCCATCGTGCTGCGCGGGCGCCTGATCAGCCCGGCCTAGTCGGCCCCGCCTGATCAGCGCCGCCTGATCGGCCCAGCCTGATCGGCCCGGCTGAGGAGTCGGGTCACGCCAGCACGTCGATGATCTGCGCCTCGTCGGGGCTGTACTTGACGAGCGCACAGTTTTCCTTCACGAGGGTCTCCTCGACCCGGTTGCCGGTGCGCTTGCAGGTGGCGGTTCGCCAGATCTGGTTCTGCCGAAACACCCGACCTTGGTGGCGCAAGAAGCGCTCGTCGCGGGCCTGCACGCGGTAGCGCACGGGGAGCGGCGAGTCCGCCCACAGCACCCCGCGCAGGTGCCGCTCGTCGACCCAGGTCTGCAGCCGGTAGGTGCGGTCGGTGTCGTTGCGCACGACGAGGTCGACGTAGTTGTAGGCGATCGAGCAGCCCACCCCCCAGGGCAGGACGCGGCCCTTGTCGGGGAAGGGGTCGAAGCTGTGCTCGCTGCGCTCGACGACGGTGAGGTCGGTGTGCAGCACCATCCAGTGGATGAGGTTGGCCAGCTGACAGATGCCCCCGCCGACGCCGGCTATGGCCGACCCGTTGGACAGCCGCATCCCCTCGATGTAGCCCTTGCGTCGGGTGCAGTTGCCGACCGTCCGGTTGAAGGAGAACGTCTCACCGGGCCTGATGACGACACCGTCGACTCTCGCGGCGGCGAGGCGCAGGTTGACCACCTTGTTGTGTTGCCACACCATCTCCTCCGCGCCGAGCTCGCGCATCAGCAGCGACGAATGCCGCCGGATCACCTGGGGCGTCGCCTCCGGGTCGCCGGCCTGCGCCCACCGGTGACGGCCGAGGATCCAGGTGAGCCATCGCCGAGCGATCAGCAGCCGCACGGCCAGCGGATAGAGGCCGGGGTATCGCTCGACCAAGCGCGGCGGGGCCGTCAGCCGCTGGGGGACGCGGAAGCCCTCGGCCGCGGCCTGGGCGAGGGTGATCGTCGGGGGAGGGGTCGCGATGGCGGGGGTGCGAGACGTCATGCCGCTGAGATGCCGCGCGAGCGAATTCAGTTGCCGTTGCCCGGCACCGATTGCTACCTATTGCACGTGAAGCAGCCAGAGACCGCCGCATCCGGACACTCGTTGGCCGAGATCTACCCCGTGCTGGGCCTGCGCATTCGCGCGGGGGAGCACCTCGAGCTCACCGGGATGGACGACGCCACGCTCGTGGCGCTCGCTGAGGTCGCCGTGAGCGGCATTCACGACCCGAGCTGGTCGCCGTTCTATCAAGACTGGACGGCGTTCGAGCCCGACATCTTGCGCCGCAACTTCCTCCAGCATCACTGGGGCGTTCGGGCCGAGTTCGGGCCGAGCAAGTGGACACTCGACCTCGCGGTGTGGTGGGACGGCGAACTGGTCGGCGCCCAGGGCATCTCCACCGAGCACTACCTGGTCACCCGGACCGGTGAAACCGGTTCCTGGCTGTGCCGCGCCCATCAAGGCAAGGGCATTGGCACGCTCATGCGGCGAGCCTTCTGCGCGTTCATGTTCGACCACTTGGAGGCGCGCACGGTGAGCTCGGCGGCATTCGTCGACAATGCGCCGTCACTCGCTGTCTCGCGCAAGGTCGGCTACCGACCCAACGGCATGGCCGTGAAAGTACGCCGCGGGGTCGCCGCCGACAACCAACAGCTCCTCCTGCTCCCCGCCGACCTAGACCGCGGCGGGCTTGAGCTTGAGGTGACCGGCGCGAGCGGCCTACGCGAGCTGATCGGCCTTGACTCGGAGTAGCCGACGCCGGCACGCACATCCGCGCGCACATCGGCACGCACGGGCGATCGGGGCAAGAGGTCCGTGCCGATTCGGAGGGGCGGGCGCCCTCTGGCACAATCCTGCCTTGAGTCCTGCACGCCCGGACCCTCTCAACCGAGCGACGCAGGCCCCCTCGAGGAGCCAACCCGGAACCCCACCTGGTGCGGTGCCCCTCACCCGACACTGATTTCAGAGGAGACACCACACACGTGGCCGTCAAGATTCGCCTGAAGCGGATGGGCAAGATCCGCGTCCCGCAATACCGCATCGTCATCGTCGACTCGCGCAAGAAGCGCGATGGCGCCGTGATCGAAGAGATCGGCAAGTACCACCCCAAGGAGGACCCCTCCTTGATCGACGTGGTCTCCGATCGGGCGCAGTACTGGCTCGGCGTCGGCGCTCAGCCGACTGAGGCCGTCGAAGTGCTGCTCAAGATCACCGGTGACTGGCAGAAGTTCAAGGGCCTGCCCGGCACCGAGGGCACCCTGCGGGTCAAGGAGCCCAAGCGCGCCAAGCTCGACATCTTCAACGAAGCCCTCAAGGACGCGGCGGGCGAGCCTCGCGCCGGCGCCGTGACCCGCAAGGCTTCCAAGAAGGCCGAGCCCAAGGCCGACGAAGCCAAAGCCGACGAAGCTCCCGCCGAGGCTCCTGCCGCCGAAGCCCCCGCTGCCGAGGCGCCTGCCGCCGAGTCGGCTGAGTCGGGCGACACCTCAGCGTGAGCATGCTCACCGAGGCCCTCGAGCACCTCGTGCGGGGGGTTGTCGATCATCCCGATGACGTCACCGTCCGCGACAAGCAGTTGCGGCGGGGCTCGCTCCTCGAAGTGCGCGTGCACCCCGAGGACCTCGGCAAGGTGATCGGACGGGGTGGCCGCACGGCCACCGCCTTCCGCACCGTCATCTCGGCGCTTGCCGGAGCCGGCGGCGCGCGGATCGACTTCGTCGACGTCGACCGACGTCGCTAACGATTCGCGCGGCACGGTGG
>JBAQXA010000517.1:0-2833 GCA_049299195.1 Nocardioides sp. | reverse complement strand
GGCGGGACCAAGAACGCGCGGCCGGCGTCGCGGACGATCGACGACCTGCTGGCGGACTTCGGGACCACGATGCCGCGCAAGGCGGCTCCGCTGGCGGAGCTGCCTGCGGAGAAGCTGTTCCCCGGTTCGGTCAAGCCCAACGGTGTACGCCGGATGGGGCACGGCTGGGCTGCCACGATGCCGCGGTTGGCCGGCTATCAGATGACCTCGGAAGAGACACCGGTTCTCTGGCCTCTGATCTCCGGCGACGGGCTCCCGCCGTGGGGTGCCGAGATGGGCTACGACGTGCTCTCCGGTGGCAAGTTCTACTGCGACCCGATGGGGTGGGTGCTCGACGACTCGATCCCGGTCACCAACCCGAACATCTTCATCTTCGGCAAGCCGGGCCGTGGCAAGTCCGCGACCGTCAAGGCGTTCATGCTCCGGATGATCCGCTACGGCTACCGGTCCCTGGTGCTCGGCGACGTCAAGGACGAGTACGAGGACCTCGCCCGGTTCCTCGGCGTCGACCCGTTCCGCATCGGACCCGGTCTCGCGGGCCGGATCAACCCGCTCGATCTCGGCCCGCTCGGAGTGGACTGGGAGAAGCAGACTCGCGAGGAGCAGCACCGCCGCGCCACCGTGATCTTCAACCGCTGGCTGTTCCTGATGCGGGGCCTGATCGGCTCCCAGGGCGTGACGTTCACCCCAACCGAGGAACGGGTCATCAACAAGGTCCTGCGGCACCTGACCGGCTGGTCTAACGGTGCATCCCGGCTCAAGCCGGTGACCATCCCGCAGGTGTGGGCGGCACTGGACTCGCCCACCAAGGACCTGGTCGCCGATTGCCGCTACTCCTCCGAGCAGGCCTTCTACGACGGCACCCGGCCGCTGCGCGACGCCCTGGGAGCCCTGTGCGAAGGGTCGCTGCAGGGCATGTTCGACACAGAGTCGACCTTCAACCCCGACTGGCGGGCACCGATCCAGACGCTGTCGCTGCGCTCGCTGCATGAGACCGGCAACAAGGTCGCGGTCGGCATCGCGTTGATGTGTCTCAACTCCTGGGGCCAGGGCATGCGAGAGACCGCCTCGGCGGGCGATCGACGGATCGTTCTGCGTGACGAGGCGTGGCTGCAGACGCGGCTGTCGCTGGACGCAGTCATGGCGCTGGACGCCAACCTGAGGCTCTCCCGCACCGAGGGCGACATCCAGATCGTGACCTACCACAAGCCGTCCGACCCGCTCTCGGCCGGCGACCAGGGCAGCCAGGCCGCCCAGATCGCCAAGGACCTGCTCAACCTCTCCGACGTCCGGATCCTGATGGGTCAGGACGAGTCGGTCGCCGACGAGCTCAGCCAACTGATGGGGCTCTCCCAGATGCAGCAGAGCGTGATCACCAACTGGGCGATGCAGGAGAAGGGCCGCGCCCTGTGGATGGTCGGCGACCAGCGCTACAAGGTCCAGACGCTGCTCACGCCTCTCGAAAGGCGGCTCACGTACACCAACGACGCCATCGACCCGGCCCTTTAGAAGTTCGCGCGAATTTTGACGGTTCTGCGACGAACTTGAACATACGAAACGGCCTCGACGCAAGGAGGACACTCAGGTTCGGAAGGTGCGTGAGGCAATCGTGTTGCGTCCCGGATAGTAGCCGTCACCGGGACCTCTACGGGGGCATCCGGGATGACGAGTGACGGGGCCTGCCTGCGTCTTCACGATGCTGGTTCGGCTTGCTGAAACGCCCGGCGATCGAGGGTGCGGTAGACGAGCCATCCGGCGGCAGAGTCCGGAGTCCAGGCAGGGTCTCCGGTCGGAGGGAAGCCGGAGAGTTCCAGCTACCTACCTGGCATCGTCGTTCCTCGACGAACTTGTACCCAGTGCCGATGGTTGAGTGCGGTCAGCCGCAGATCAAGCGGTTGGCCCGTCGGCGGCCCCGTGCCAGTAGCTTATGTGCTTAGCGATCCGCGATCCGCTGGCTCGGTGATGGCGGAGCCGTGGACGCCCTGCCCACTCTCCGGATGGGACGCGACAATCGGAGTCTCGCGGAGGCTCCGAAAAAGAGGTGGGACCCGTTGCCTGTTCAACGGGCCCCACCGATGTACCGACTACCGGCGATTCAGCGACCTGAACGGGGGATTGGTCACCTACTCGGTCTCGCCGGACTCGTCGGCGTCCTGGTGGCCGGGCTCGTTGGGGTTGGCGTCGGGGCCCTGGTCGGGTCCGTCGTTGGCCTCCTCCGCGCCCTCCGCGCCCTTGACCTCGGTGGCGTCGCCGACTTCGCCGTCGCCGTCGGACTGCTGGACGATCGGGGCTGGGTCGTTGGTGGTGGCCTGGGCGGTGACTGCGCCGCCGACGCCGAGCGCGGTCAGGATTGCGGCTGCGCCGGTGATGGCGGCGTTGCGCTTGAGGTTCCTCATGGTGGTGGTGTCTCCTCGGGTGGTGGCCGCGGGTTGCGACCTCGTGCCTCTAGGTTGTCCGGGGGTCGCTGTGGGGAGGCTGAGAGACCCTGAGTGCGTCCTCAGCCCCGGGACCCCTTCTCCGACAAGATCATCGGGTCAGCTCGACGGAAGTCGATGAGCATGACGTTCTGGTCGCGCGCGGCGTCAGGCGGTCGTTGGCTGCAGGGAG
This sequence comes from Nocardioides sp., assembly GCA_049299195.1. Lineage (GTDB taxonomy): Bacteria > Actinomycetota > Actinomycetes > Propionibacteriales > Nocardioidaceae > Nocardioides. Next base: position 226 of record JBAQXA010000517.1, on the reverse strand, counting down.
GTGTAGTGAAAACTTGACACGCTGACTGCGGTGGGGCGGCGAGGCCCAAGATTGCGGCCGCGCGCGGCCCGCGGCAGCGGGCGCCACTACACGCCTGTCACCGGAGCGACCGCGGCGGCAATGAGCTTCCTAGCCTGAGGGTGGAGCTGGAAGCGCGCTGAAAGATACTCCGCGACGGATCGTTGTCTTCTCAGCGTGTCCACAGTCGGTGTGGACCACCATGACC
>JBAQXA010000516.1:0-1804 GCA_049299195.1 Nocardioides sp. | reverse complement strand
TCGCCGAGGGGATCCTCGCCGACGAGGTCGGCGTCGACTACATCGGGCTGGGCGAGCATCACCGCCCGGACTTCTCGGTCTCGGCGCCCGACGTCGTGCTCGCCGCCATCGCCAGCCGCACCCAGCGCATCCGGCTCGGCACGGGCGTGACCGTGTTGAGCTCGGATGATCCGATCCGCGTCTATGAGCGCTTCGCCACCCTCGACGCGCTGTCCAACGGCCGCGCCGAGGTGCAGTTGGGCCGCGGCTCCTTCGTGGAGCCCTTCCCGCTCTTTGGCTACGACCTCAGCGACTACGAAATGCTGTTCGCCGAGAAGCTCGACCTCTTCACCCGCCTCCAGAGCGAGGGTCCGGTGACCTGGTCGGGCACGCACCGGCCGCCGGTGCACGAGCAACGGGTCTGGCCGACGACGGCCGGCGGTGTCCCCGCCTGGGTGGCGGTGGGCGGAACTCCGCAATCGGTCGTGCGCGCCGCGTCCTACGGGCTGCCGCTCATGGTTGCGGTCATCGGCGGCTCCCCCGCTCAGTTCGCCGCCCTGGTCGATCTCTACCACCGGGTGTTGCGCGAGCGCGGCTTCGGCCCGCGCCCGGTCGGAATGCACAGCCCCGGCCACATCGCCGAGACCGACGACGAGGCGCGCGAGCAGCTCTATCCCCATCAAGCCGAGCTCTACACCCGGCTCGGCCGCGAGCGCGGCTGGCCGCCCTACTCCCGCCTGCTGTTCGAGCAGGTCGCCGGACCCGAAGGCGCCCACTTCGTCGGCTCCCCCGAGACCGTCGCGACCAAGATCGCGTGGTCGGTGTGGACTCTGGGGCTCTCCCGCTTCCAACTCAAGTACGCCGTCGGCGGGCTGTCGGCGGAGCACAAGCTCGCCTCGATCAGGCTCTACGGCGAGCAGGTGATTCCGCGGGTGCGGGAGTTGCTCGCGGCCGCTACGGACGCTCCGCCCGCTTGACGGTCACGACGCCGAGGAGGATCAGCCCGGCGCCCACCAACTGCACCGGACCAGGCAGCTCGGCGAGCAGGAGCCAGGCGAAGCCAAGCGCCGCCAGCACTTCGGTGAGCGCGACAAACGACGCCAACCGTGCGCCTAGGCGGCGGCTGGCCTCGATCCCGGTGATGTAGGCGAACGCCGCAGTCACCACGCCGAGCCCCAGCACCGGCACCCACCACGGCACCGTCGCGGCGGCATACACGACCGGATCGGTGCCCATGGTGAGCGGCACCCAGCCGAGGGCACCCGCCGCCAGCAGGACCACGATGCCGACGAGCAGGCCGGCACCGGCCAGCACGAGTGGCGGGAGGTCATCGAGTTCGCGGGCGGACAGCACGAAGTAGCTGGCCAGGCCGCACATCGCCGCGACGGCCCACGCCACCCCGCGGGGGTCGACGCCTGCTCCGGCCAGGTCAAGCGCCAAGACCAGCCCGAGTCCGGCGATGGCCGCGCCGGCGACCATCGTCGCGTTGGGTCGGTGTCCGTGACGGACCCACAGCCAGGTGGCCACGGCGACGGGAGCGGTGTATTCGATCAGCAGGGCCAGGCCGACATCCATTCGGGCCACGGCGTTGAAGAAGGCCAACTGGGTGCCCGCGACGGCAACGACTCCGTAGACCACGATCATCGGCGCGTGCCGCCGCAGCAACCTGACCTTGCCGCGCACCATGTACGCGGTGACGGGCAGCAGGACCGCCGCCGCAACGGCTACGCGGACCGCCACCGCCCCGCCGGTGCTCCAACCGGCGCCCAGCATGCCCTTGGCCAGTGCACCGGACAGCCCGAAGCTGAGGGCGGAGGCCAGGGCG
>JBAQXA010000515.1:0-3866 GCA_049299195.1 Nocardioides sp. | reverse complement strand
GTGCCGGCCTTGTCGCCGACCTCCCAGTTCATGCAGACGTTGTCGCGCTGGTTCTGCTTGTCGTCACGAATCAGCGGGGCGCCCTCGGCGAGCGCCTGCGTCGGGTTGACGATCACCGGCAGCGGCTCGTATTCGACGACGATCGCCTCGCACGCATCCTTGGCGATGTAGGGGTCATCGGCGATGACCGCAGCGACTTCCTGACCCTGGAAGCGCACCTTGTCGGTGGCCAAGACGGCTTGGGTGTCGTAGCTCAGCGTCGGCATCCACGCGAGGTTGCGTGCCGCCAGCGACTCCCCGGTCAGCACCAGGCGTACGCCGGGGATCTCCCAGGCCTTGCTGGCATCGATCGACTTGATCCGCGCATGAGCCAGCGGGCTGCGGAGAATCTCCATGTGCAGCATGCCGGGCAGCGTGATGTCGTCAACGTAGTTGCCCTTGCCGCGGATGAAACGGTTGTCCTCGACCCGGCGCCGGCTCGCGCCCATGCCGCCGATCTTGATCTCATCGAGCGCCTGCGTCATGACGCGTTCCCTTCGGCAGCGAGTTGTTTGCGCGCCGCCCACAGCACGGCCTTGACGATGTTTTGGTAGCCCGTGCAGCGGCAGAGGTTGCCCGAGAGCGCGAAGCGAATCTCCTCCTCGGTGGGATCCGGGTTCTTGCGGAGCAGCGCCTTTGCGGTGAGCATCATGCCGGGCGTGCAGAAGCCGCACTGCAGGCCGTGCTCGTCCTTGAAGCCCTCCTGGATCGGGTCGAGCTCGCTCGATGTCGCCAGCCCCTCGACGGTGGTGACCTCGCAGCCGTCGGCTTGGACGGCCAGCATCGTGCAGCTCTTGACCGGATCGCCGTCGACGAGCACGGTGCAGGCGCCGCAGTTGGTGGTGTCGCAGCCCGTGTGGGTGCCGGTCAGGCCCAGGCCCTGGCGCAGCATGTGGGCCAGCAGCAACCGCGGCTCGATGTCGGCGACGCGCCGCTGGCCGTTGACCGACAGCGCCACGCGGCGTACGGGAACCGAATCGCCGGCCCCGGCGGGGACCTCTTCAAACAGTGTCGACATCTAGGCCGCCCTCTCCTCTGCATCGGCGATTCGGGTAAGGATCCGTGTCACGAACGTGTGCACGACGTGGCGCTTGTAGTCGGCGCTGCCGCGGTGGTCGGAGTTGGGTTTGGCTACCGCGGCGGCGAGCTCGGCGGCCCGCGCGATGGTGGCCGCATCCAGCTCGGCGCCGACCAGGGCGGCGGCAGCATCGGAGGCATCGACCGTCGCCGAGCCGACGCCGGTGAGGGCAATGCCCGCACGGCTGACCCGGGCACCGACGAGCTCGAGGGCTACGGCCGCACCCGCGGTCGCGAAGTCGCCGACCCGTCGCTCCAGCTTCAGGAAGCCTCCGCGCACGGCGCCCTTCGGCCCGGGGAGGACCGCTTCGACCGCCAACTCGTCATACGCCAAGGTGTTTTGGAAGGGGCCGCTGACGAACTCCCGCACCGGGATGCTCCGCCGCCCGCGTGGGCCCTGGGCGATCACGTGGCCATCGAGGGCCATCGCGACTGCCGCCCAGTCGCCTTGAGGATCGGCGTGGCAGAGCGATCCGACCAGGGTGCCGCGGTTGCGGACGATCGGGTCGGCGATCAGCGGGGCGGCCGCGGTCATCGTGGGCTGGCTGCGGGCGATGTCGGCCGAGTGCTCCAGGTGGGCGTGGCGGCAGAGCGCGCCGATGCGGATCGTCCCGTCGGCCTCGATCCGGTGGTAGCCGAGCCCGGGGAGGCGGTTGATGTCGACCAACATGGCGGGGTTGGCAAAGCGCAGCTTCATCATCGGCACGAGGCTTTGGCCACCTGCCAAGACCTTGGCCTCACCTTGTCCGGCGGCGAGCAGCGCGATCGCTTCCTCAACCGACCGCGGAGCCTCGTACTCAAAACGCGAGGGATACACCTGACTACCTCTCAGTGGCCGGAGGCCGGATCGGGGATGGCCACGGGCGTGCCATCGATGTCGGTGGGGTCGGGACGCGGCTCCTGGTGGGGCGGCCACGGACCCTGAACGGGCTGGCCGGCGACCCCCAAGAAGTCGACGAGCTGGGGAAACGCGAACACCGTCGGGCTCTTGCCTTCGCGGGGGGCATCGGCGAACAGCTCGGCCATTCGCGGATTGCCGGCGACGCCACCGTCAGATTCGACCGTCAAGGGACTTCCTCCTGCCAACACTGGCTCCGTCGCTGCCGAGTCGGCATGCCGACGACTTAGGGTCATGGTCACGCCGGCCCGGGGTCGCGACAATCGCCACCTAAGGCATCACTGATGCCCGCGGGGTTTGGTGTGGCCGGTTGTGTGGACTGGGGTGCGGGGATTGTGATCGCGACGTACGGTTACGCCCGTGACCCCCGCTCAGTTACGGGCCTTCGCCGCCGTCGCGCGGTGGGGTTCGGTCAAGCAGGCTGCCGCGGAGTTGAACCTGACCGAATCCGCGGTGTCCATGCACGTGGCCCAACTCCGCAAGGAGCTCGGCGACGCTCTGTTCTCGCGCACGTCGCAGGGCATCGCGTTCACGCCCGGGGGACTGCGGCTGGCCACGCGGTCGGTGGAGTTGCTCGGGTTGCAGGACCTCACCGTGCGCGAGGTTGGGCAGGCGGCGCTCGGCCGGCGGATCCTCCAGATCGGCGCCTCCGCCTGCTTTGCGGAGTGGGCCGCCGACGGCTTGCTCGACGCGTTCACCTCGCGGGCCGGAAGCGACTTGGCTGTCGAGTTGTCGGTGGTGTCGCCCGCAGACTTTGAGCTGTTGTTGACCTCGCGGGGCATCGATGTCGCGCTAGGGCCGAGCGGTCAGGTCGCCGAGGGGCTCCAGCAGCGCGTTGTGTTGGCCTATGACGTGCAGGTCTACGCGGCACCGGGCCACCCCTTCGCGCATACGACCGTGAGTCCGGATCAGCTGCGGCAGGCGCTGTGGTACCTCGGCCCGTCGGGGATCGGATCGCAGGGCGAGGCCGCCCCGCTTGCGCACGCACTCGGCATACCGGAGGAGCGGCAGCGGATCTTCCATAGTGACGGCGCGGCGATCGAGGAGACGAAGTACTCCGAGGCGCTCACGATCGCCTTGGCCCACACCGTGACGACCGATGTGCAGGCGCGGCGGCTCGTGCGGGTGCCGATCGCGCCCGAGCTCGCGGTCGGGCCTGGCGCCAAGGGGAGTTGGGCGGTCCGGGTGCTGACCGATGACACGATGCCGGCGCGCGACGAGTTTGTTCGGTTTCTCGCGACTCCGCGTGCGATCCAGGCGATGCTTCGCGGGAGCGGAGTGGCGCTGCGGCGGGCCCGCTCGACCACCCACGTCACCTTGTGGAACTGACTCGCCTGAGCCTGCGCGGGCGCCTACCTGGGGGTTGGGGTCAGGAGTTGAGGCCGCGGGCTGCGACCGGCCAGCAGGTGAAGGCGTCGGTCTCCGGGCGGGTCGCGTACAGGGCGTCGGCGAGGTTGACCGCGTTGCACGCGTGGTTGGGTACGACGCGCACCACCGCGCCGAGCGGCGGGGTCGGTCCGGGGGTCTCAACGACCGCGTGATGCTCGGAGAGCAGCACGATCCGGGCCGCTGGATCATCGAGCAGCCGGCCGAAGCCGCTCGCCCAAGGGGCGCGATCGGCACCGAGCACCTTGCTGCCCGCGTCCAAGACAAACCGACCGGGACGGGCGCTGACGACCGTGGCGTGGCAGGTGAGCGCGATCTCGGCCGGAGTGCAGGCGCCGAGCTCCCACTGTTGGGCGTCACCGAAGACATAGACGCCCGGGCGCACCTCGGTCAGCACGCCGGCGTCGCTGGCGGCCAGGCTGGGGGACGAACCCCCGCTCACGACGGGAGGTCCGTCGGTGAGGCC
>JBAQXA010000514.1:0-2442 GCA_049299195.1 Nocardioides sp. | reverse complement strand
AGGTTGGCCTCCAGGTCGGCCGCCGAGGTGATCGCGAGTCGCTCGTAGGCCTGCGACTGCAGGAGCTGGATGAACTCCTCCTCCAGCGCTGCCTCCGACTGGTAGCCCTCCCCCGTGGGAGGCTCGGGCTCGTAGACGCCCACCACAGTCGTCTCATCGGAGACCGCAATGGGTTCATAGCGGTACGCCGCATCCGGCGCGGTCAGTTCGTCTCTCATGGCGTGCTCACTACCCATCTCCCTGCCTTGGTCGAGCCTTCTCGGCGCAGCTGGCCGGAGGCTTTCAACGTGGACACGTGTCGATCCACGGTGCGGGGAGAAACCCCGAGAAGGTCGCTGAGCTCGGCGGTGGTCAGCCGGGGGTCGTCGCGCAGCGCTTTGAGGATGGCGTCGGCCACGCGCTGAGCGGACCTTCTTCCGCCACTTCTTCCGCCATCGGTAGCGCCCACGCTGGCGCTGTGGCGTGCGCCATAGGTAACGAGGACGTCGTCGATGGCTCGCAGGATGGCTCGGAGGCTGAACTCGATGAAGACGGTGGCGTCGTTGTCGCGTTGAGCGGACCGCAGTGCTTGGTAGTAGTGCGGACGGTTGCTGAAGATGACCGATTCCATCGGGAGCGACGCAAACACGTCGTTCCAGCGGGCAAGGATCAGGGTCTGCCAAAGCCGACCGATCCGGCCGTTCCCATCGGCGAAGGGATGGATGGTCTCGAGTTCGCAGTGGACGATCGCGCTGCGCAAGACCGGGTGGAGGTCAGACTCACGAGCCCAATCGAAGAGGTCCACGACCAGCCCGGGCACGAAGGTCGGGCGCGCGCCAGCGTGCACCGGAACCTCTCCATCGAACACGGCGACGTCTCCGCCGCGGAACTGCCCGGCCTCGCGGATCAGACCTTCGGTCATCAGCCCGTGGGCAGTGAGGAGGTCTTCGACGTTGTAGGGGTCGAACGCGAGCAACTGTGAGTACGCCGCGTGCGCCTTCTTGACTTCCTGGATGTCAGCTGGGCGACCCCACACGGGTCGGCCGTTGAGGACATCGGAGACCTCCGCGGCTGAGAGCAGGTTCCCTTCGATCGCCAGGGAGGAGTAGATCGCCTGCACCTGATGCTGGCGGTGCAGCCGGACATCGAGCCGGAAGTCGGTGCCCAGGTCGAGCCGGGTGACGCTCTCCACGATCTTCGCCAACGAGTCGGCGGCCTTGAGGCTGATCGTGAACGGCGGACCGGGCAACTGGCTCACGTCGCTTCCTTGAAGGTGAGCAACTTGTCCCGGTAGTACTCATACTGCTTCTGCCGCGCTGCGATTTCTGCGGGCAGACCCGATGACAGGCTATTCACCAACCGGTCAAAGGATCTGAGATCCTCTGCAACCCTCCTCTGTTTGGCCAGCGAAGGCAGTGGAACTTGCCACGAGAAGAGGACCTTCGAGTCCACGGCTGCCATGGATCCATCCGTACGGACCGCCGCAGCGCGAATCCGCTCCCTATCGGCACGAAGCACTTGGTAGACATATTCGGCATCCACACCTGCTGCAGGGATGAGCAAGCGAACGTCCTGGTTCACCGTTGTGGATCTGGTGACCAACCCAACGGGCAATGTGCGTCGGAGAATATTGGACCGCATGACAACCGCAACTGACGGAGCGGGAACGAGTCTAAGCGGCGTCTCGTCGAGCGCCGCTTGCGTCACGCTGCCGCGAATCTGCTCGGTGGTCTCGTTACTCACATCCATCGACGCGAGCCACGGGATACTTCCACCTTCCCAGTAAGCGGGATTGGCTTTCGACGGTGTAATACCTCCCTGCCACCGTCCCAGCGAAGCGAGGGCGACCCTTTCACCATCGACTCGATCGAGCACGAGCTGACGGTAATGGGCATATTGCGCCGAGCGGGACTCAAGCTCGGACTCAAGCTCGGACTCAAGCTCGGACTTGAGGTTCTCCATCTTATCGAGAAGGGCCGCAATCTCGCGCTGCACCACCAGCGGCGGGACCGGGATTTCAAAGTCGGCAATCATCGGCTTGCGAATCGACGTGACGGTCGCGCTAACTGCTTTGGCCAGAATGAATTGTTTAAACCGGCCGGTGAAGTACCAGAACGCGAAGCGCGTATCTACTGCTGAGGAAAAGAAGGCAACCCGATATGCACGCTGATGCAGCGCGTATCGCCCCCTGGCGTAGTGAAAGATGTCGCCGATCCCGCCTTCCCCCGGAATTATTACTGCTTCTTCTTCGAACTCGAACCCGTGCTTGCGCAACACACCTTTTGAGCGCACGTAGAAGGGATACTCACCATCCACGCTCGCGTCTTTTCGGTCGCTGCTGCCTGTTCCCACGTGGGCGAGCTCCGAAATACGGCGATACTCCACCCCATCCGGGCAGTGCTCCGCGATCAACTCATCGATCCGGCTCATTCGAAGAAGTCCTCGTCGATCTCGACGATGCGG
>JBAQXA010000513.1:0-1754 GCA_049299195.1 Nocardioides sp. | reverse complement strand
TGCCCTGGCGGTCGGCCTAGCGGTCGGTCTGGTCGGCGAGGGGGCCCAACGTGTCCGGTGGGTCGCACCCGCCTCGGCCGGATTGGTGGCGCTCTCCGGCCTGTTGGCCGCGTGGTCCGCCCGCGGAGGTCCGGCACAATCGCCGTTGATCGCCGACATTGTGGCCGCGTTGGGCATCGGTCTGCTTGCGGCAACCTTGATGCGTCAGAAGGGAGGCTCGGCCCGGTGAACCACCCTGGGGAGTCGACGCCCGCGCGGGCGGACGAGCGCCTCGCCGCGCGCATCATCGGCTCGCTCATCGGCCCGTGGCGCTCCCTCCCCGGACTCTGCGCGGTGGTGCTCATCGGCCTGCAGACACTTTGGCGAGGGGCGATCATCGGCCGGGGCTACTTCACCCAGGACGACTTCTTGATGATCAAGCTGGGCGCGGGAAGGCTCAGCGATCTCTGGCTCTACAACTACGCCGGACACTGGTTCCCGGGCGGCTTCGTCTTTGCCTGGCTGCAGGCCCAGGCGGGTCCGCTTGATTGGCGGTGGGCCGCCGGCATGATCATCGGACTCCAGGTGATCGCCGCCGTGCTGATGTGGCTCGTGCTCACCCGGCTCGCGCCCCACTCGTGGGGGAGGGTGCCCGCGTTTGCGGTCATGCTGACCACGCCGATGTCGCTGTGGTCCACCCAGTGGTGGGCGGTGGCCATCCAGTTCCTCCCGGTCACGATCTTCTTGCTGGTGGCCGTCTGGGGGCTGCTTGTCTCGCTGGATCGAGACCCTCGGTGGGCCCAGCCCTTGGTGGTCGCAGCGGTCGTCGGTGGGCTGGCCTTTCAGGAGCGCGGTCTGCTGATCCCCGTCGTCCTGGTCTTTGTTGCGGTGGCCCTGCTCGAGCCGAAGGAGGGTGAGTCCTCGTCCCTCTTGTCGGGGGTGTGGGGAGCCGTGCTCGCCTATCGGTGGCTGTGGGCAACCCTGGCCGCAACGTGTTTCGCCTACCTGGTCGTGCATCGCCAGGTGGCGCCCGTAGCCGTCGGGACCGAGCGCGGCGCCGAGCCTGGCCTGCTGGTCATCAACTACTTGTTCAGGCTCTTCCCCACCATGGCTTGGGGCGGCCCGTGGCGAGCGCGAGTCCTCGGCGAATCGAGCCTGCAGCCCTCCGCGGGAGTCGTGGTGCTGACGCTGGCGGCCACCGTTGCGCTCGTGATTTGGACGTTGCGTCGGGGCCGGTGGGCGACGCGATGGGCGTGGCTCCTGCTGGCGGCCTACCTGGTGCTTGATGTCGCCCTGCTCTTCGCGGGCCGGACCTCGCTCGGCGAGGTCGCGGGCCTGGTGCCCCGCTACGTCGCCGACGTTGCTCCCGTGCTGGCTATTACGTTGGGATTGATCGCGGGAGATCGCGCAAGCACCCCCAGTCTTCGCGCTGCCTCAAAGGCCCTCGGCGCAACCGGGGCTTATGTCGCTGCTGCCGCGATCACGACCACCTGGATGGTGCCCTACTTCCTCAACGCACCCGAGCGCGCCTACGTGGAGACCCTGCGAGCCCAACTTCGCGGCAACCCCCAGGTGGTTTTGTTCGACGGCGCCGTGCCCGACACGATCATGATTTCCTGGTTCGGTCCCGACGCCAAGGTCTCCACCGTGGCCGGGTTAGCCCCCGAAAACCCGCTCTTCAACGTGCCCAGCTACGAAATGCGGATGGTCGATCCGGCTGGCTTCCTCCGTGAGATCGACCTGCTCGGTGCGACGCAGATGGTGCCCAACAGTTC
>JBAQXA010000512.1:0-2560 GCA_049299195.1 Nocardioides sp. | reverse complement strand
CAGCCACACCGCGCCCAGCGGCGGCACCACGATGTCGGCGTGGGCCGGCTGCCCACTCCACGCGCCGGCGACGGCGGTGACCGAGCCGAGGTTGCCCACCCCCGATCCGGCGTATGCCGCGGAGTCGGTGTTGAGTACCTCGTCCCACTCGCCGGCGATCGGCAGGCCGATGCGATAGCGCTCGTGTGGTGCCGGGGCGAAGTTGGCCACGCAGACCAGGATCGAGTCGTCGGCATACCGGGCGAAGGTGAAGATGTTGCTCGCGGCGTCGTCGGCGTCGATCCAGCCGAAACCCGTCGGGTCGCTGTCACGCGCCCACAGCGCGGGCGTCTCGGCGTAGATCCGGTTGAGGTCGCGGACCAGGGTGAGCGCCCCGCGGTGCTCGGGGTGGCCGAGCAGCCACCAGTCGAGCTCGCGCGACTCCGCCCACTCCGACTCCTGGCCAAACTCGGTGCCCATGAACAACAACTGCTTGCCCGGATGCGCCCACATGTAGGCCAAGAACGTGCGCAGGTTGGCCAGCTTCTGCCAGCGGTCACCCGGCATCTTGCGCAGCAGCGACCCCTTGCCGTGGACGACCTCGTCGTGGCTGATCGGGAGGACGAAGTTTTCGGAGAAGGCATAGACCAGGGAGAAGGTCATCTCGCTGTGGTGGAAGCTGCGGTGCACCGGATCGTGCGCGGCATAACCCAGCGAGTCGTGCATCCACCCCATGTTCCACTTGAAGCCGAAGCCCAAGCCGTCGGCATCGGTCGGCCGGGTCACTCCGGGCCACGAGGTGGACTCCTCGGCAATCGTGATCGTGCCCGGGACCCGCTTGTAGACGGTCGCGTTCATCTCCTGGAGGAACTGGACGGCTTCGAGGTTTTCGCGGCCGCCGAAGACGTTGGGCACCCATTGGCCGTCTTCGCGGGAGTAGTCCAGGTAGAGCATCGAGGCGACCGCGTCGACGCGCAGCCCGTCGATGTGGAACTCCTCCAGCCAATACAGCGCGTTGGCGACGAGGAAGTTGCGCACCTCGCGCCGGCCGAAGTTGAAGACATAGGTGCCCCAATCCGGGTGCTCGCCGCGGGCCGGGTTGGGGTCCTCATAGAGCGGCGTGCCGTCGAAGCGGGCCAGCGCGAAGTCGTCCTTAGGGAAGTGCGCCGGCACCCAGTCGACCAGCACCCCGATGCCCGCCTGGTGGAGGCGATCGATCAGCAGCCGCAGCCCGTCGGGGTCGCCGAAGCGGGCTGTCGGGGCGAAGTAGGAGGTGACCTGATAGCCCCACGATCCGCCGAACGGGTGCTCGGCGACCGGCAGGAACTCGACATGGGTGAAGCCCAGGTCGGTGACGTAGGCGACGAGTTCGTCGGCGAGCTCGGCATAGCTCCACAGCCGCCCGTCGTAGTGCTTCTTCCACGAGCCGAGGTGCAGCTCATAGATCGACATCGGTTCGGCCAGCGGCTTGCGTCCGGGCCGCGCGGCCATCCACGCGTCGTCACCCCAGATGTAGGCCGACTCGAAGACGACCGATGAGGTCAGCGGCGGGACTTCGGTGCAAAAGGCCATCGGATCGGCCTTCTCGCGCCACTGCCCGTCGGGGCCGAGGAGGTGGAACTTGTAGCGCGCGCCGGAGCCCACCTCAGGCACGAAGAGTTCCCAGATGCCCGAGACGCCGAGTTGGCGCATCGGGTGTTCCCGGCCGTCCCAGTCGTTGAAGTCGCCGCGCACGCGCACCCCGCGTGCCGACGGCGCCCAGACCGCGAAGGACGTGCCCAAGATGGCCTCCTCGGGCGGGGCGCCGGGCACTTCGTAGGTGTGCACGTGAGCGCCGAGCACCTGCCAGAGGTTTTCGTGGCGGCCTTCGTTGATCAGGTGGAGGTCGGTGTCGCCGAGCGTCGGGAGGAAGCGGTAGGGGTCATCGCGGACGTGGGGGTGACCGTCGGCGTAGGTCGTGACGAGCCGATAGTCGGGCACCTCGCCCTGGGGGAGTACGCCGGCCCAGACGCCCTCGTGTTCGTGGGTCAGCTCGACCGACTCGCCGTCGAAGTCGACCACCACGCTGGTCGCCATCGGCTTGAACGCGCGCACCGTCACCGCAGCGCCGTCGGCGTGGGGGTGGGCGCCGAGGATCGTGTGGGGGTTGCCGTGCATCCCGGCAACGATCTGGTCGAGCTCGACAGTGTCGACGGCGAGGGGGGTGGGCGTGCTCATGGTGCTCCGATCTGGGCCAGCGCGCCGAGCGGGAGGGAGACCCACTCGGGCCTGTTGTGCGTCTCATAGACCGTCTCATAGACGGCCTTGTCGGCGGAGTAGGCGGCCAGCAGCGTCTGCTCCTCATCGGTGGGGAGCCGGCCGAGATAGCCGGCCAGGAAGGCCTCGGCAAGGGGCCGGGCTGCGGCGGCGGGGGTGGTTGCTGCGGAAACGGGGGTGGCTGGTGTGCTCGGCGCGCTCGCTCGGCTGCTTGCCACCGCGGCGGCGTACTCGAAGCTGCGCAGCATGCCGGCCACGTCGCGCCACACCGAGTCGGGGCGGCGGCGTGCCTCCAGGCTCTTGGCGGGTTCGCCCTCGAAGTCCA
>JBAQXA010000511.1:0-7472 GCA_049299195.1 Nocardioides sp. | reverse complement strand
GGCCTGCGCGGCGACCTGACCATCGACGTCCGCACCGACCACCCGGAGACCCGCTTTGCCGTGGGTGCCCGGGTGGTGGCGCGTCGAGGCGGAGCGACTGGCGCAGCGACTGGCGCAGCGACGGGGGCCGCGGGTGAGCAGCGCGTGCTCACCGTGGCGAGCAGTCGCTGGCACCAAAGCCGGCTGCTGTGCACCTTTGCCGAAGTCGCCGACCGCACGGCCGCCGAGGCGGCACGCGGGCTCCAGCTCTTCGTCACGATCGAGGGCGATGAGCCCTCAGACCCCGACGAGTTCTATGACCACGAGCTCATCGGGCTCGCCGTCGTCGACCTGTCCGGCCAACATCTGGGTGAGGTGACCGCGTTGACGCCCGGCGCCGCCCAAGACCTGCTGACCGTGCGCACCCCGGACGGTCGCGAGGCGCTGGTCCCCTTTGTCACCGCGTTGGTGCCGGAGATCGACCTGGCGGGCCGGCGCGTGGTTGTGGCCGACCGGCCGGGGCTGATCACGCCCTTCCCCGAAGGCACCTGAGCGGTGGCGGACCCGAGGGAGAGCCACGCTGGCCCCCTGATGCGGCTCGACTACCTCTCGATCTTCCCGGACTACTTCGGGCCGCTGGCGTTGTCGCTGCTCGGCAAGGCCCAACAGGCCGGCCTGATCGAAACCCACGTGCACGACCTGCGTGACTGGGCCCACGACAAACACCGCACCGTCGACGACACCCCCTATGGCGGCGGCGCCGGCATGGTCATGCGCCCCGAGCCGTGGGGGGAGGCCTTCGACGCGCTCGGCATCGAGGGTGCCACCGTGGTCGTCCTGACACCTGCCGGCCGGCCGTTGAGCCAACCGCTGGCGCGCGAGCTCGCCACCCGGCGGCGCCTGATCTTCTTGTGCGGCCGCTATGAGGGCATCGACCAGCGGGTCGTGGAGTACGCCGCTGAGCACGCCGAGGTCGTGGAGGTCTCGCTCGGCGATTACGTCCTCAACGGCGGGGAGGTCGCGGCCTTGGCGATCACCGAGGCGGTCGTCCGACTCCTGCCGGGAGTCGTGGGCAACGTCGACTCGCTCACCGAGGAGTCGCACGAGTCCGGGCTGCTGGAGCACCCGTCATACACCAAGCCAGCGAGCTGGCGCGGGCGCGCGGTGCCCGAGGTCCTCCTTTCCGGCGACCACGCGGCCATCGCGGCCTGGCGGGCCGAGCAGGCGCGGGCGCGCACGGTGCGGACGAGGCCCGATCTGCTGCACCCCTCCACCGCAGGGAGCGTCGACGAGCTGCGGTTGGCGGTCCCGGCCGACGCGGGGGAGCTGTGGACCCTGCAGACCGCGTGCTGGGTGCAAGAACAGGTCAACAACCCGGGCGTGGAGCTGCCGACCAGCGCTGAGGGTCTCGCCGACGTTGCCGAATGGCTCCAGACCTGGACGGTGCTCGTGTTGAGGCGGCACGGACGCCTGATTGGGGCAGCGCGGGGCCGACTCGTGGAGCGTGCCGGTGAGACCGTGTGGGACATCGGTCGGTTGATGGCCGCGCCGGATCTGCAGGGGCAGGGCATCGGTCGGCGGATGCTTGCCGAGATCGAGGCGCTCGCCCCGGCCGAGGCGACGGCCTACGTCTTGTTCACCGGCGCAGGCAGCACCCGCAACCAACGCATTTACAAGCGCGCGGGCTATCGCCCCGTCCCCGACCCCATGCCGAGCATCGTCGCGCTGCGCAAGCCGCGCCGGATCGGGTGAGGCGGGCTCGCTCCGGGGTCAGCCGGATTTCGGCGGCGAGACGCTGCTGTGGCAGACTCACCCCTTGGCCCAGTCGGCCGGCCGATGACCCCAACTTGTTGCGGCATCGACGCGCGCTCCTGCCACAGGGGGAGCGGCGTACGGCGACACGACCGGACCATCAGAACCGAACTGAATCAGACATCCGTGGCTGACCTGTGGCAGCGGACGAGGGAGCACACCATGAGCCGCCATCAAGGCACCACCGTTACCGAAATCGGCAACGCCAGCAAGCGCACCGACCTCCCGGCCTTCCGCGCCGGTGACACCGTCAAGGTGCACGTGAAGGTTGTCGAAGGCAATCGGTCTCGCGTCCAGGTCTTCCAGGGCGTCGTGATCCGGGTCCACGGCTCTGGCATCGGCCGCTCCTTCACCGTCCGCAAGATCTCCTTCGGCGTCGGCGTCGAGCGCACCTTCCCGCTGCACTCCCCGATCTTCGAGCAGATCGAGATCGTGACCCGCGGCGATGTGCGGCGCGCCAAGCTCTACTACCTGCGCAATCTGCGCGGCAAGGCAGCCAAGATCAAGGAACGCCGCGAGGCCTGAGCCGGCGCTTTCGGTCGAGTGGTTAGTCTCTGCTGGTGACTTCCACCGACTTCTCGGCCGCCGGCAGGAAGAGCAAGAAGCATCTTCCGCTCTGGCAGGAGACGATTCTCCTGCTCGTCATTGCCCTCGGCCTCTCGGTCGCGATCAAGGCGATCCTGCTCCAGGCGTTTTACATCCCTTCGGAGTCGATGGAGCCCGGGCTGGTCAAGAACGACCGGATCCTGGTCCAGAAGGTCTCCTACTGGGGCAGCGGCGAGCCTAAGCGCGGCGACGTGGTCGTCTTCAAGGACCCCGGCGGCTGGCTCAACGGGATCGATGATCCGAGTCAGAGCAACATGGTCACCAAGGTGATGTCCAAGATCGGGCTCTATCCGGCTGGTGGCCACCTGGTCAAGCGGGTGGTCGGGGTGGCCGGCGATGTCGTGGAGTGCTGCGACAAGAAGGGCCGGATCAAGATCAACGGGGTGGCCATCGAAGAGGGTGGCTACATCAAGAACTCTCCCGGGATGGCCTGCAACGGCCCGATGAAGAACAACTGCGACTGGCAGACCATCACGATCCCGCCCGGACAGCTCTTTGTCATGGGAGACAACCGCGCGAACTCCGCCGACTCCAGCTTCCACATGTGCCGCACCGATGCCACCGATTGCGAGCCCGGCGATGAGTTCGTCCCGGTGGACCTGGTCGTTGGCAAGGTGTTTGCGGTCGTGTGGCCCCGTCCCAACTGGCGCTGGGTCGAGCGCGCGGACTCGTTCGGTGCGGTGCCGACCCGGAAGTAGCCCCCGGTCGTGAGTCTCCTTCCCCGCGGATTGACCGTACGCCGCGATGCCGGCCTCTACGGCTACGAGCGCGCCTTGGCGCGTGTCGGGATTGGCCCGATCGCAGGCGTCGATGAGGCGGGGCGTGGCGCGTGCGCCGGTCCTTTGGTCGCCGGTGCGGTCATCTTGCGCCCCGGCGCGAGCGGGCAGATCCCCGGTCTGCGCGACTCCAAACTGCTCACCGAGCGGGCGCGCGAGCGGTGCTACGACGAGATCGTGCGACGCGCGGACGCCTGGGCCGTCGTGGTGATTGAGGCCGAGGAGTGCGACCGCCTGGGGATGCATGTCGCCAACATCGAGGCGCTGCGACGTGCCGTGGCGCTGTTGGCCCGGAGGCCGGCATACGTCTTGACCGATGGCTTCCCGGTCGACGGTCTTGAGGTTCCCGGCCTGGCGATGTGGAAGGGCGACCGCGTGGCTGGCTGCATCGCCGCTGCGTCGGTGCTGGCGAAGGTGACGCGCGACCGGATCATGCGGTCGCTGCACGAGGACTACCCCGTCTACGACTTCGCGACGCACAAGGGATACGTCACCGAGATCCACAACGCGGCCCTGGCCGAGCACGGTCCGTGCCCGGCTCACCGGCGTCGCTTCGTCAATGTTCGCCGGGCGATCAGCGACAATGACGGAGCCGAGCACCGGGCATAGGCACAGAGTGCATATGACTGGGCTGGGCATGGGTCGACTGAGCGCCGACGTGGCGAGAGATGAGGGGCGAGGGTGAGCGCGGAGGACCTGGAGAAGTACGAGACCGAGATGGAGTTGCGGCTCTATCGGGAGTACCGCGACGTCGTCACGCTCTTCAAGTTCGTCGTCGAGACCGACCGGCGGTTCTATCTGTGCAACCAGGTCGACGTGGTGGCCCGCACCGAGGCGGGCGACGTCTTCTTCGAGGTGTCCATGGCCGACGCCTGGGTCTGGGACATGTATCGCCCCGCCCGTTTCGCCAAGAACGTCAAGGTGCTGACCTTCAAAGACGTCAATGTCGAGGAGTTGGCGACCAACGACGTCGACCCGGCCGCACTGGAACCGCCGACCGCTGGTTGATTCAGCAGCGAACCGCCGGCGCTGGCGATCGCGGGCCACTTTTCATCCACCGCCAGCGACAGGCCGTGGTTTTCCACAGGCGGGAGAAGGGTTCCCCACGGGCCCGCTCGCAAGGCGCAGGCTGAGCCCCCGAGAGGGAGGTTCAGATGGACGACACCGAAGTCACCCACACCCGGCCCGCCGCCACCGCTGCTCAGCGGCAGGCGTTGGGGGCCTATGGCGAGCGGCTCGCCGCGACACATCTCAGTGACCAGGGGATGGTGGTGCTGGAGCGCAACTTCAGATGCACTGCCGGCGAGATCGACCTGGTGCTGAGGCAGGGCGAGACCCTGGTCATCTGCGAAGTCAAGACGCGCACCTCAGAGGCTTGCGGCAGCCCGCTAGAAGCGGTCGACGAACACAAGCACGCGCGCCTGCGTCGCCTTGCCGCGCTGTGGCTGGAGGCGCACCCCGCCGCCCGACCGGCAGATGTGCGGATCGATCTGGTGGGTGTCACCCTCCCGACCCGTGGTCAGCCGCGGATCGATCACGTCGTGGGGGTGGGCTGATGCCTGTCGCGACGACGCGCACCATCAGCCTGCAAGGCACCTTGGGGCATCTGATCGACATCCAGGTCGATGTCTCCGGCGGAGTGGTCAAGACCGTCCTGGTGGGTCGGCCCGATGCCGCGCTCAGTGAGTCTCGGGATCGCTGCCGGATGGCGATCACCAACACCAAGCTGTTCGACAAGGTGGAGTGGCCCAATTCGCGCCGGGTCACGATCTTGTTGTCGCCCGCCGATCTGCCCAAACGAGGCACCCACTTCGACCTCGGGATCGCCATCGCCGTGCTGGCCGCTACCGGCGCGATCAAGGCCCTTCCTCCCGCCACGGTCTACATCGGCGAGCTCACCCTTGAGGGCGGACTGCGGTCGGTGCCGGGCGTCTTGCCCATGGTGATGGCGGCGGCTCGCCGCGGCATCCACCGGTTCTACGTTCCCGAGCCGCAGGTGCCGGAAGCCAGCCTCGTGCCAGGTGTCGAGATCTTCGGCGTGCGCTCCCTCGGTCAAGTCATTGCCATGCTCGTCGGACTCGAGGTTCCCTCGGCACCGCCGGTCGCGGCCATGTCGGGCTCCCGGCTGCTGAGCTGGCGCGGAGAGGACCGTCAGGTGGGTCTCGACCTGGTCGACGTGCGCGGCCTTCCCGATGAGCGGTACGCCGTCGAGGTCGCCGCCGCGGGCGGGCACCCGCTCCACCTGACCGGGCCGAGAGGCTCCGGCAAGACGACCTTGGCGGAGCGGATCCCCTCGATCCTGCCCGATCTCAACGCAGAGGAGTCCCTAGAGCTGACCGCGATCGCCTCGTTGGCTGGGGCGCTCGACCCGGCGGCGAAGCTGCTGACGCGCCCGCCCTTCCTGGCCCCTCACCACACCGCGACCCACTCGGCGCTCCTCGGTGGCGGGTCGGGCCGGGTGCGGCCGGGGGAGATCAGCCGGGCCCACTGCGGGGTGCTCTTCCTCGACGAGTTCCCTTTCTTTCGGGCCGATGTGATCGAGGGTCTGCGGCAGCCGCTGGAGAGCGGTGAGGTGACGATCTCCCGCGGTGAGGAGACTGCTACCTATCCGGCGCGCGGGCTTGTTGTGCTGGCCTCGAACCCGTGCCCGTGTGGCGACTATTACCCCTTCGCCGTGGGCGACGGCTGTCGTTGCAGCCCGCAGGAGCGCCACTCCTATCGGCGCAAACTCAGCGGACCCATCACCGACCGGATCGACATCACCCGCAATCTCGCGCCGCTCACGATGGCCGCGCCCGATGCCTATGAGCAACCCGAGAGCTCTGCGCAGGTGCGGGCGCGGGTGGAGAGAGCCCGCGCGCGGCAGACCGCCCGGTTTGCGGAGTGCGGCTGGCGGCTCAATGCCCATGCTCCCGGTCCGGAGTTGCTGCGACGCTGGCCGCTCAGCCCCGAGGGGCAACAACGCCTCGATGAGGCCGTCTTCACCGGACTCCTGAGCCGCCGGGGCGCTACGCGGGTCCACCGGCTGGCGTGGACCGTCAGCGACCTCTCGGAGTCCCTAGATCCCGCCGGGGTAGATCCCGCCCGGGTAGATCCCGCCGGGGTTGATCCAGCTTGGGGGAGACCAGGGCTGGAGCAGGTCGAGACCGCGCTGCGACTGCGGACCGGCGAACCCCTGATGGGTTATGTCGTGGGGCGGGCCGGATGAGCGCGCCAGAGGTTGCCCGCGATTCCGCCGCCGACCCCGAGGCCGGCCGCGCCGCCGCACAGGCTGAGCCGTCCAGCGTCCGAGTGCACACCGGTGCCGAGTTCGCCACCGCCGATGACCGGCTTGCCCGGATCACCTTGAGCAGGCTCTTCGAGCCCGGCGACATCCAGGTCTCGCGCTTAGTGGCTGATCTCGGCGCCCCGCGACTGCTGGCCGAGCTTGCCGCTCAGCCCGCCCTGCGTGATCGGGTAGCCGACCTCGGGCCGCGCGCGGAGCGACTCGACCCCGAGCGCGATCTCGACAACGCGGCCCGGCTCGGGATCCGCTACGTCATCCCGGGTGATCCCGAGTGGCCCACCCAGCTGGACCGTCTAGCCAGCTGCCCGCCGCTATCGGGCCGCACCGGCGGTGTGCCGCTTGGGCTCTGGGTGCGGGGCCCAGCCCGCCTCGACGAACTCGCGCGTGCCGTGGCAATCGTCGGCACGCGCATGTCCACGACTCATGGGGAGATGTTTGCGCGCAATCTCGCCTTCCGTGCCGCCGAGGCGGGCTTTGCGGTGATCTCGGGTGGCGCGATCGGCATCGACTGGGCGGCCCACGTCGGCGCGTTGGGCGGCTCGGGGGTGACGGTGGCCGCGCTGGCCTGCGGCGCCGATCGGTTCTATCCCAAGACCAACTCCAAGCTGCTCAGCCACATCGTCAAGCAGGGCGCGATCGTCTCGGAGGTCCCGCTGGGGTGTGCGCCCCTCAAGCAACGGTTCCTCTCGCGCAACCGGATCATCGCCGGGTTGGCGCGGGGCACGGTGGTGGTGGAGGCGGCCGCACGCAGCGGGGCCCTCAACACGGCGACCTGGACGACTGGCATCGGCCGACCGGTGATGAGCGTCCCCGGCCCGATCACCAGCACAGTCTCCGAGGGTGCCCACGAACTTATTCGCCGCGGCGAGGCAACCCTGGTCACCCAGAGCCAGGAGGTGCTGGAGCTGATTGGGGGAGCGGGGGAGTTCCTCACCACGCCGCCGCGAGCGCCCACCCGGCCGCGCGACCGGCTGGGCGAGCGGCAGCGTGCCGTCCTCGACGCCGTGCCCGTC
>JBAQXA010000510.1:0-2021 GCA_049299195.1 Nocardioides sp. | reverse complement strand
GAGCTGGGGAGAGTGCTGGGTTTAGCGGGTGCCGATGGCGCGGGCGATCATTGGCCAGGAGGTGCGCAGGTCGGCGGAGAACAAACCCCAGCTGTGCGAGCCGTCGGGGCGCGTGTTGAAGCGGTGCGCGATGCCCAGCGAGTTGAGGCGGTTGGACATGTTGGTGGTGCAGGCCAGGGCGATGGCTTCCATGGTGCTGCCGCCGAAGGCGCCGCCCAGGATCTCCAGCGGTCCGCCGTCGACGGGGCCGGGGATGCCTGATCCTGCGGATAGGAAGATCGTCTTGCCGCGGAGCTTGTTGGCGTTCACCACCGGGTCGTGGTTCACCCACGCCGGGTTGGCGTAGTCGCCCCACATGTTGAACGGGTTGCCGCCACCGCGCAGGGGGATGACGGTGGCAGTCAGCCGACCGAGCGGGTCCGTCGTGCCGGGGCAGCCGCTGTAGGCGGCGACGGCACGGTAGCGGTGCGGGGCCTGGATGGCGAGGTCGAGGGCGGGACCGGCAGACATGGAGACGCCGCCGAGGGCGTTGACGCCGCTGGCGGCGAAGCTGCGGTCGATGGCCTGCGGGAGTTCGCGGGTGATGAACGTCTGCCATTGGTTGCGGCCGAGCAGCAGGTCGTCGTGCTGCCAGTTGGTCATCATCGAGAACCGGCCGCCGATCGGCAGCACCACGTTGACGCGTTTGCCGGCGAAGAATTGCCGGACGCCGCCGTGGTTGTACCAGCTGATGCCGTCTTCGGCGCCGCCGGCTCCGGGTAGCAGATAGAAGCTGGGCAGTCCGGCGGGCTTACCTGCCGGGTGGAGCACATGGCTTCCGATCACCCGGTTCATGGCCGGGGAGTACACCGAGATCAGCGTGACGCGCGGCGAGATCTCCCGTACGCCGACGACCCGAGCCGCGGCCTCCCCGGCGCCCAGCGGCACCAGTAGGCCCACCACCCCCACGAGAGTCGCAAGGAGAAGGCACAGAAGCCGAACGCGCACTGTAGTTCTCATAACGCCCTAGACCCTATGGTCCCGATAGTGAGATGGCCAACCGATGGTGTCGGGGTCTCTGGCGACGTTGCTTCACGCCGGGGCCGGGATCTTTCGAGCCTCGGGCCGTTAGTACTTTCTGCAGCGCGGCGCTGCCCGTCGTCCGACGCCGCGCAGGCCGTCTGACCT
The DNA here is from genome assembly GCA_049299195.1 of Nocardioides sp. Classification (GTDB taxonomy): domain Bacteria; phylum Actinomycetota; class Actinomycetes; order Propionibacteriales; family Nocardioidaceae; genus Nocardioides. Next base: position 854 of record JBAQXA010000510.1, on the reverse strand, counting down.
GACCGACCGGAACTCGCGGATCGGCGGTTACCAGAAGCACAGGGACTTAAGTCCCCAATCGGGTTCCATTCGCCAGATTTCATCTCCTTGGCCGACAGACACGGGGCGTCGATGCCGCTGGCCTTCACGACTAGTGACTGCCGTCACATCTGCCAACAGTCAAGGGGCCCTCATGTCCAAGTCATCGATCCGCAAGCTTGGTTTGACGCGGCGAGTTGTCGCCTCGTCAGGAATTGCCGCTGCGCTCTTCGCGGCGGGCCCGGCGGCCCTGGCCGCGGCGACACCAGACGACCTTGGGGCGACCGAGCAAGGCGGCGGCGGCGCCGATGAGACGCAGGTTCCGCCAGCGAGCGATGACACTGGCAGCAACTCGGGCTCCGGGAACACCGAGGGCTCCGGGAGCAGCGAGGGCTCCGGGAGCAACGCGGGCTCCGGGAGCAACGCGGGCTCCGGCAACACCAACCCGCCGCCCGCCGACTCCGAGCCCAGCGGCACCACCGGTGGTAGCGCAGGCAGCGGTGCTAGCTCTCTGCCTAAGGCGGATAGCGGTAGCACCAGCAAAGACCCTGGAGACGTGAAGCTCCCCGACCTCAGCACGAGCGCGACGAAGAAGCCGGACGCGCCGGTCACCGACCTGACCGGTGTGGGCGGCAACGCTGCCGACACGTCGACGACGGCCCCGTTCCAGATGTCCGCCGTGGACCAGGTCGACGGTGCTGCGGTCTCCGCGTTGGCCGACTCGACGCTCGGCGCGCCGGTGACGCCGATTCAGATCGAGGCGCCGCGTCCGGCGGGTATCGAAGGATTCCTCAGTTCGTTGGTGCGGGGTCCGGGCGGTGAGGGTCTGGTGCTGT
>JBAQXA010000509.1:0-6797 GCA_049299195.1 Nocardioides sp. | reverse complement strand
CACCTCACGGTCGCCCGGTCGGGCTCTCCGGTCGAGATGTCGGACTGGGTCCGCCTGCTCGACGCGTTCGCCGGCAGCCCGTGGAGCGCGACCGAGATCGAGCTCGTCGCGTCTTATCTGGGCGAGGGTCCGCGCAAGCGGCCTCGGCATGAGGTGGTGGCGACCTTCCCGCTCGCGGGCGGGCGCTAGCCGTTGTCCCCCGCGCGGCGCTAGCCGCGCTAACCGTTGTCCCCGCGCGGCGCTAGCCGCGCTAGCCGTTGTCGGAGTCGGGGGTGCCGTGGTTGCTCGAGTCCGACACGACTTCTGACCAGCTCGACTTCGCGCCCGTGTGGCCCGCGTTAAAGACCGCATAGCCGACAAAGATCGACGCGAGCAGGGCGGCCACCAAGCCGAGCGTGCCCAACGCCTTGCGCCCGCGATCGAGCGGGGGCAGGAGCAAGAAGATGACCACGATCACCACGACGGCCAAACCATAGAGAGAGGCGGCCGCGAGCTCGCCTGCCTCGGCGTGAGCTTCCACGAGCGAGCGGTTGGCCTCGCCGCCGGAGCTGACCAGGTGCTCCAGACCCTCCCCGGACGCCGCCGACAACGCCCCAGAGATCGCCGAGACGACCGCGCCGATGACGATCGGCCACTTCAGCGCTCCGCGCCAGCGGGGCACCACGGCATACAGCACAAAGAGCAGCGCGGTCAGCGGTCCGAGCACGACGGCCGCATGCACGATGAGGGGGTGAAGGGGCAGACCGGCGATCGTGTCCAAGGCGCATCCGTTCAAAGTTGTTGAGGTCGGTGTACGACCAACACATTAGGTTGCGGCCACATTAGGTTGCGGGCGTTGAGAGATCGCTGAGAAGACCTGTGCTCCGACTGTGGGGCGACCTGAGAGGCTGAATCCATGCGCGTCTTGGTCGTGGAAGACGAGCCCGCCCTCGCCGAGAGCCTCCACCGCGGGCTCTCCGCCGAAGGCTGGGTCGTCGACGTCGCCGGCGACGGCCTGACCGGGCTCGACTTCGCCCGCCACGGTGGCTACGACGTCGTCGTGCTCGACATCATGCTCCCGCTGCGCAATGGGTATGACGTGCTGAAGGCGCTGCGCGCGGAGGCCAACTGGACGCCCGTGCTGATGTTGAGCGCCAAGGATGGCGAGTTCGACCAGACCGATGCGTTCGACCTCGGCGCCGATGACTACCTGACCAAGCCCTTCAGCTTCCCGATCCTGGTGGCTCGCCTGCGGGCGCTGGTGCGACGCGGAGCGCCGGAGCGACCGGCGGTGTTGGTGGCGGGCGACCTGAGCCTCGACCCGGCCAGCCGCGTCGTGACCCGCGCGGGGACCGTCGTGGAGCTGACCCCACGGGAGTTCGCGCTGCTCAACTATCTGCTGGTCAACCGCGACGTCACGGTGACCAAAGAGGACGTCTTGGCCAACGTGTGGGACTCCGACTACCCCGGCAGCGACAACGTCGTGGAGGTCTACGTCAGCTACCTCAGGCGCAAGATCGATGCCCCGTTTGGCCACCGCTCGCTGCAAACCGTGCGCGGCGTGGGCTATCGGTTGGTCAGCGCTGAGGGTCCGGCAACCACAAGCTGAACCGGCACCAGCCGTCGGGCGCCTCCCCGCAGGTCAGCCCGCCGCCATGGGCAAGCGCCAACTCGGCCGCGATCGCCAGACCGAGGCCGGCGCCTCCCGACGCGCGACCGCGGGTCTGGTCCAGACGCACGAACCGCTCAAAGACCGTCTCCCGCTGCTCCGGCGCGATCACCGGGCCGTCGTTGTCGACGTCTACGCCGTGCGCGTGCACGCTCACCCGCACCCGCGACTCGGCGTGCCGCACGGCATTGGTGATCAGGTTGGCCAGGATCTGGCTGAGCCGGTCCGGGTCGGCGTGCACGCGCACCGGCGTGAGGACCCGCTCGACGGGCACCCGGGTCGGTTGGAGGCGGCGTACCTCACTGATGACGAGGTCGTCGAGGTCGCACTCGCGCAGGCGCAGCGTCAGCGCACCGGCATCGGCGCGCGACAAGATGAGCAGGTCGTCCACCAACCGCTGGAGGCGCCCGACCTCGACGTCGACCACGGGTCGAGTGGCGGCCCAATCCTCGGGGCGCCCACCCAGGTCGACCTGGCTGCGCAGCACCGCGAGGGGGGTGCGCAGCTCGTGGCTGGCATCGGAGACGAACCGGCGCTGGGTCTGGGCGGAGGCGGCCAGCCGATCGAGCAGTTCGTTCATGGTCTCGCCGAGCCGCTGCAACTCATCGCCGGTGGTGGGCACGCTGACCCGTCCGGCCGTTGGCACCGCTGCCGCCTCGCCGCCAGCCATCTCGGCCAGTTGCCGCCGCATCCGCTCGACGGGAGTGAGCGAGGCACCAATCGCCCACCGGACCAGCCCGGCGCCGAGCAAGACGATCACGACTCCAGACGACAGCACGGCGAGGATCGTCAGCATCAGCGGCAGCTCTTCGACGTGCATCGCCTGAGCCACGACGACGGTCATCGGCCCTTCGGGCGTGACCACTCCTCGTACGGCGATCACAAACGCGTCGTCGTCGATGCCGGGCAGTTCGTCGACGCGCTCGGTCAGGGCGTGGCCCGCGGGCGGCCGCAGGGGCGTGAGCGGGCGAGTCGCCCCCGAGTGGCTGGCCGCCTTGACCGCACCCGCGGCGTCGATCACCTGCCACACCTCATCGGGATCCTCGGCCGATGCTGGCAACGCAGTCTCCGGGTCCCGGGCGATCTGGGCGGCCAGGAGCGTGACGCCGGAGCGAGCGTGGGCGACCGCCGTACGCTCCAGCGACGCATCGAGGAGCCGAAGGAACAGCCACGACCAGAGCGCCAGGGTGACCATCAAGATCACCAGCGTGACCGTGAGCACCCGGCCGCGAACGCCCATGGCGGTCAGCCGATCTGAGTGCCGACCAGACTGCCGATCAAGTGGGTCACACCCATCGCCGCGAGACCGCCGGCGACGTTGCGGACGACGGCCCGGCCGCGCGGGCTGAAGCCCAACCGCGCGCTCGCGAACCCAGTGATCGCCAGTGCAATCGCCACGGAGGCCACCGTCACCCACAGTCGCAGCGAAGCGGGCGCCAGCGTGATCGTCAGCAGCGGGAGGAGCGCGCCAATAGTGAACGCCGCCATCGAGGCCCACGCGGCCTGCCAGGGGTTGGTCAGGTCGTCGGGGTCGATGCCGAGCTCCACTTCGGCGTGGGCACCGAGAGCATCGTGGGCGGTCAACTCCTTTGCCACCTGCAGGGCGAGCGGTGCGCTGAGCCCCTTGGCTTGGTAGAGGTGGGCCAGCTCGGCCAGCTCCTCCTCCGGCATCTCGACCAGCTCGCGCCGCTCCTTGTCCAGGAGCGCCTGCTCGGAGTCGCGTTGGGTGCTGACCGAGACGTATTCGCCGGCGCCCATCGACATCGCTCCGGCGAACAAGCCGGCGACACCGGCGACCAGGATCGCCTGCCGGTCTCCGGTAGCCCCGGCGACACCGACGACCAGGCCCGCGGTGGAGACGATGCCGTCGTTGGCGCCGAGCACGGCGGCCCGCAGCCAGTTGAGTCGCGAGGAGAGGCTCGCGTCGTGGAACTCGTTGTCGTGTTGGCCGATCGGCAGCTCCGCACTCGTCGCTTCAGTCACCCGACCATCCAACCCCGCGTGCCGTCATACCTGCAACGAAGGCTTGCCTGCCCTGCTCGGAGCGGCCTGGCCGGGGGCTGCGCTTAAAGGCCCAGCTCGCGGCCCACGAGCTCTTTCATGATTTCGTTGGAGCCGGCCCAGATCTTGGTCACGCGGGCATCGCGCCACGCCCGACCTACCCGGTATTCGTTCATGAAGCCGTAGCCGCCGTGCAGCTGGACACAGTGGTCCAGGACCTCGTTTTGCACCTGCGCGGACCACCACTTCGCCTTCGCGGCGTCGGTCGCGGTGAGCTCACCTGCCTGGTGGGCGAGCACGCATTGGTCGAGGTAGGCCTGGGTGACCTCGACCCGAGTGACGAGGTCGGCGATCAGGAACTTGTTGTGCTGGAAGGAGCCGACCGACTGGCCAAACGCTTTGCGCTCGCGGACGTAGTCGATGGTCTCGTCGAGGATCTGGCGGCAGTGCGCGAGGTTGGTCAGCGCCGCACCCAAACGCTCTTGCGGCAGCCAGGTCATCATGTGAATGAAGCCCTCATCGAGCTGACCCACGATGTTGTCGTGGGGCACCCGCACGTCGCTGAAGAAGAGCTCGGCGGTGTCGGACTCCTCCTGACCCACCTTGTCGAGCTTGCGGCCCCGGCTGAAGCCCTCGCGGGTGGCCTCGATCGCAAACAGGGTGATGCCGCGCGCCTTCTTGTCCGGTGATGTGCGCACGGCGGCCAGCACGAGGTCGGCGCTGTAGCCGTTGGTGATGAAGGTCTTGGACCCGTTGATCACCCAGTCATCGCCGTCGCGCACGGCGGTGGTCTTGAGGGCGGCGAGGTCGGACCCACCCGAGGGCTCGGTCATGCCGATCGCGGTCAGCGTCTCGCCGCTCGCCATGCCGGGCAGCCAACGCTGGCGCTGCTCTTCGGTGGTGAGGTGGACGAAGTAGGGCACGACGATGTCGGAGTGAATGCCGAGGCAACTCGGGATCGCCATGTTGATCTTGGCGAGCTCCTCGGTGAGTACGGCGTTGAAGCGGTAGTCGCCAGCCTCGCTGCCTCCGTAGGCCTCGGGGATCTCCAGGCCGAGCAGGCCCTGCTCTCCGGCGGCCAACCAGAACTCACGCGGCAGGGCCTTCTCGGCGAGGTATTTCTCGAGGTTGGGAACCACGTTGCGGTCGAGGAACTCGCGCACCGACGCGCGGAATGCCTCGTGGTCTTCGTCGTAGATCGTGCGGCGCATGAGGCTATGTTACCGGCGAGTCACTTTGCTGGCTAGGAAGTCGCCAAAGCTGCGGAGTCGGCCGCGCGCCCGCCGCTTGCTCAGCTGACGGGTCAGCCGTAGCGGTGACTCTTGGCCGCGTGGCCGGCCTCTCGGGTGCACGTGCGGCCGTTGATGGAGCGATGTCCGCACAGTGCCTGGGCGGGCGCCGACTCGGGCGCGGGCGCCGACTCTGGTGCGGGGGTGGGTGCCTTCGCGGCGGCCTTGGTCGCCTTCGCGGCTGGCTTGGCAGTGGCCTTTGCGGGGGCCTTCGCAGGGGCCGGCGCGCCAGCCTTGGTGGGGGCCTTCGCGGCGGCCTGCCGAGCGGCGTACTTGGCTTCGCGCATGGCGCGCATGGCGTCCATCTTGGTCATCGTCGGATCACCCCACGGAGACTAGTGGGTGGCGGGGACATGCCAGTGCGCCTGGGAGCTCGACCCGGCCCGGATTGCGGGATCGGCCCGGGACCCCCGTAAGCTGCCCTCACCTGGACCGTTCAGTCTTACCTCGGTCCCGATTGGTGTGTTGAGCCGTAGCACGCTCCACGCCTGGCACCCAGCGACGAGAACCGCTCGTCTCGGCCGTGGTGAGACCCACACAGTGAGTGAATTTCCTTGTCTTCCAGCTCGTCTTCCCGTTCAACCTTGCCCCGATCCACCTCCGCAGTAGCCACTTCCACCGGCTCCACCTTCCGTGAGCTCGGCGTGCCCGGTCCGCTGGCGGGGGTCCTTGATACCCAGTCGATCACCGTGCCGACACCGATCCAGGCGGCCACGCTGCCCGACTCCCTTGCTGGCCGCGATGTGCTCGGCCGCGGCCGCACCGGCTCAGGCAAGACGCTGGCGTTCGTGCTCCCGCTCGTCGCCCGGCTGCAGAGCTCGGGCAAGCGCGCGGCACCGAAGCGCCCGCGGGCGCTGATCCTCGCCCCGACGCGTGAACTGGTCGCCCAGATCGACGCGACGCTCGCGCCGCTCGCGACGGTTGCCGGCCTGCGCACGCGGACCGTCTTCGGCGGCGTCGGCCAGAACCCTCAGGTGCAGGCGCTTCGTGCCGGCGTTGACATCCTCATCGCGACTCCCGGTCGCCTCGAAGACCTGATCGGCCAGGGCGTGTGCGACCTCGGCGCCGTCGAGGTCACCGTGCTCGACGAGGCCGACCACATGGCCGACCTGGGCTTCTTGCCGCCCGTACGCCGACTCCTCGACGCGACCCCGCGCGGCAGTCAGCGGATGCTGTTTTCGGCCACGCTGGACAAGGCCGTCAACGTCTTGGTGACCCGCTACCTGGTCCGGCCCGTGACCCACGAGGCCGACTCCGCGGTCTCGCCGGTGAGCGCGATGGAGCATCACGTGCTGCACATCGCCAGCGACCAGCGCGTTCCCGTGCTCGTCGACCTCACCAGTGCCCCCGGACGGACAGTCGTCTTCACCCGCACCAAGCACGGCGCCAAGAACCTCGCCCGCCAGCTCAACCAGCGCGGCGTACCCACCGTGGAGCTGCACGGCAACCTGGGCCAGAACGCGCGCACCCGCAACATGGACGCCTTCCACTCCGGCAAGGCAACCACGCTGGTCGCGACGGACATCGCCGCCCGCGGGATCCACGTCGACGACGTCACCTTGGTCGTCCACGCCGACCCGCCCGCCGAGCACAAGGCCTACCTGCACCGCTCCGGCCGTACGGCGCGAGCCGGCGCCGCCGGGACGGTCGTGACCTTGATGACCGATCAGCAACGCCAAGACGTACGCGCGCTCACCCGCGCGGCCGGCATCACCCCGACGACCACGCAGGTCTCGGGGACCGAGCACGAGATCCTGCAGCAACTCGCCCCCGGCGAGCGGGTCTTGCAGGCCGGCGGGCTTGCCCCCGCTCCCACGGCGGAGCGTCGTCGGGGAGGCGCGGGCAACGGTGGTCGGTCG
>JBAQXA010000508.1:0-1577 GCA_049299195.1 Nocardioides sp. | reverse complement strand
GGAGTCGCTCAACGCGGGTATCGCCACCGGGGTCACCCTTTATGAGGTTGCCCGGCGGCGCGCCGGCCGCTGAGGCCTGCCCGTCGCCGGGCGGAGGGCGGACACGCCGAACTCCACCCTGCTGGGGAGTCGCCAGCGGAGGGGGTATGGCAGCCTGAGGGTGCAGTTTCCCGGCCTGAACGCCCATGACAGGAGCGCCAGCGATGACCCAGCCCCCCTCCTTCCCGCCCCCGCCGGAGGACCCGAGCAGCCAGGGCCAGCCTCCCCCGCCCCCGGCGCCGTCCTACGGTTCCATGCCCGGGATGCCGCCGGCACCGCCGATGGACGCCCCGTATGGCGTGCCCGCTGCCCCAGTCTCCCGTCCGGCGTCGATCGGTCTCGCAGCCAAACTCATGAAGGCGGCTGCCGCGATCACCGTGCTGAGCGTGTTGCCGGTCTTCTTCCTGCGTCCGCAGGTGGCGGAGGCCATTCGTGAGGCCGCCGCCAAGCAGAACAAGGCACTCACGCCGGAAGAACTCGAGCAAGCCCTCAACTTCGGCACCGTCTCGGCTGTTGGCTACGGCTTGCTCGCGATCGGCCTCTGGCTGTGGATGGCCTCGGCCAACGGCAAGGGCAAGTCGTGGGCCCGGATCGTGTCCTCGGTGCTCTTCGCGCTGAACACCCTCTTCTTCGTTGCTGGCCTCAGCCAAGAGGTCGGCACGTTGAACCGCGTGATCAGCGTGCTCACGTGGCTGTTGTCGGCATTCATCATCTTCCTGCTCTACAAGCGCGAGTCCTCGGACTACTACGCGGCCATGTCGAGGCCTCGTATCTGAGCCCCTGCAGCGACCGTGGCGGCGCGTTGACCCTCAGGGGTTGGCGCGCCGCCGCAGCGTGTAGGTCCGTTCGGCATAGGCAAGGTCGTCGACCCAGAGCTGCCGCGCCGTGGCCCGCATCCCCGCGGTGACCACCCGCGAGAGGTGGCGGGCGAGCTGGAACCCGACCCGCGGGGAGGTCGCGATCGTCGCCTCGGTCATCATGGTCCGCGCGGGATGGACCCCTGGAGCGGTGAGCGCGCTCGCGTGGGTCTCGACGACCGATCCGGCCCCCTCGCCCTCGAGGATCGTCATGACGATGCTCTGCCGGTCCGGGGTCGTGAAGTCGGCCCGGACCGGAACCCCGACGCGGCTGCCGAGGCGGAAGGCCACGTCGAGGACGAGCCGATCATTGCTCGACGCTTCCTCGTCGACGGCCAGGTGGGAGAACGCGTAGGGGTGCAACCAGGCCCCGTGCCACGGGTCGAGCCGGTTGGCGATGATGTCGCGGGGTTCACACGTCGCCGGCATCGCCACCACGGCGGCGATCGAGGCACTGGGGTCGGGGCGGACCGGGAGGACGGGGCGCTCCGTCGGGGCATCCTGCGGGGCGCTTTCGGGCAACCGCACCCAGATGAGGACCCCGTCGTCGTGAGCCTCCCAACGGGCCCACTGCGGCGTCGTATGCCGTCCGAGCGGCATCCCGTGCCAGCGACAGAGGACCTGGCCACCCACGACGTCGCAGCGGTCCAGGAGTGCGCCCAGGTGCGGGCAGGATCCGGG
>JBAQXA010000507.1:0-5954 GCA_049299195.1 Nocardioides sp. | reverse complement strand
CGAGCAGATCGGCACCGCAGGTGGTGACGCCGATGGGCAGCTGGGGCGCGGCCTGCGAAGCGTCCACCACCACCAGCGCGCCGACGGCGTGGGCCCGCGCCGCGATCTCCGCGACCGGGTTGATCGTGCCGAGGAAGTTGGACACCCAGGTCAGCGAGACCACCTTGGTCCGCTCGGTGATCAGGTCGTCGATCGCCGTGAGATCGAGCTGGCCGTCGTCGGTCAGGCCGAACCAGCGCAGCGTCGCGCCGGTCCGCTCGGTCAGCAGCTGCCACGGCACGATGTTGGAGTGGTGCTCCATCTCGGTGATCAGCACCTCGTCGCCCGGCCCCACCTGCCGCGAGCCCGCCCACGCCAACGTGTTGGCGACGAGGTTGAGCGCCTCGGAGGCGTTTTTGGTGAAGATCACCTCGGCCGGATCGGCCCCGATAAACGAGGCGACCTTGTGTCGCGAGCCTTCGAAGGCGGCCGACGCCTCGGCGCCCAGAGTGTGCATCGCGCGGGCGACGTTGGCGTTGTGATGCTCCAGGTGATCGACCATCGCGTCGATGACCACCTGCGGCTTCTGGGAGGTGTTCGCCGAGTCCAGATAGACCAGGGGGACGCCGCCGGGCAGCAGCCGTTCCAGGATCGGGAAGTCCTTGCGGACGACCTCCAGATCCGGCAGCAGCCCGGGCAGCGTCATACCGAAAACCTCAGACCGACGCCGCGACGTACTTCTCGTAGCCCTCGGCTTCGAGCTGGTCGGCCAACTCGGGGCCGCCCTGGTCGGCGATCTTGCCGTCGACGAAGACGTGCACGAAGTCGGGCTTGATGTAACGCAGGATGCGTGTGTAGTGGGTGATCAGCAGGACACCCTTGTCGCCGTCTTCGGCGAACCGGTTGACGCCCTCGGAGACGACCTTGAGCGCGTCGATGTCGAGGCCGGAGTCGGTCTCGTCCAGCACGGCAACCTTGGGGTCAAGCAGCTCAAGTTGGGCGATCTCATGGCGCTTCTTTTCACCGCCGGAGAAGCCCTCGTTGACGTTGCGCTGACTAAACGCAGCGTCCAGTCCGGCCCGCTCCAGCGCCCCGGAGACATCCTTGACCCACGTGCGCAGCTTGGGCGCCTCGCCGTCGATGGCGGTCTTGGCCGTCCGCAGGAAGTTGGCCACCGAGACACCCGGCACCTCGACCGGGTACTGCATCGCGAGGAACAGCCCCGCACGCGCACGCTCGTCGACGCTCATGTCGAGGACGTTCTCACCGTCGAGCAGGACCTCGCCGCCAGTGATGTCGTACTTCGGGTGGCCGGCGATCGAGTAGGCCAGGGTGGACTTGCCGGACCCGTTGGGGCCCATGATCGCGTGCACCTCGCCCGGGTTGATCGTCAAGGTGACGCCCTTCAAGATCTCCTTGGCGCCGTTCTCGGTGTCCACCGAGACGCGCAGGTCCTTGATCTCCAACGTGCTCATCGTCTGTTTCTCTCTACTTTCGTCTGGACTCTTGTGGGTCAGGATCAGTACGGCGTGACGCCGTTGAGGACCGTCTCGGTGTCGACATAGACGGCCTCCTCGCGGACCTCCACCGCGAAGGTGGCCACCGGCTCGGTGGCGGGCAGCCCGGTCGGCTCACCGGTGCGCAGGTCAAACATCGAGCCGTGCAGCCAGCACTCGATGTGGCAGCCGGAGCCTTCGGCGACGACCTCTCCCTCGGAGAGCGCCACGGAGGCGTGCGAACAAAGGTCCTGGATCGCGAAGACCTCGTCGCCGCAGCGGGCCAAGGCGAGGTCGTAGCGCCCGAGGGTGACCTTCTTGGCCTCGTCGGTCGGGATGTCGCTCAGCGCGCAGGCGAGTTCGAACGCCATCAGAGGCTCTCCCCCGACAGCGCCCGTGCGAGCTCGGCCTCGACGGTCTGCACCACGTGGGCCTCGATCTCGGGGACACCGATCTTGCGGATCAGGTCGTTGAAGAAGCCGTGCACCACCAAGCGGCGGGCCTCGCGCTCGTCGATCCCACGGCTGCGGAGGTAGAACAGGTGGTTGTCATCGAAGCGGCCCGTGGCCGACGCGTGGCCGGCCCCTTCGATCTCGCCGGTCTCGATCTCCAGGTTGGGGATCGAGTCGGCTTGGCAGCCATCGGTGAGCACCAGGTTGCGGTTCTCTTCATAGGTGTCGATGCCCTCGGCGACCTTGCGGATCAGCACATTGCCGACCCACACGGTGTGCGCCTTCTCCCCCTGCAGGGCGCCCTTGTAGGACACGTGGCTGCGGGTGCGCGGCGCGGTGTGGTCGGCAAAGAGGCGATGCTCGATGTGCTGTCCGGCGTCGGCGAAGTAGAGCCCGAGCAGGTCCGCGGAGCCGCCGGGTCCGGCGTACTCCACGTTGGCGTGCATGCGGACCACATCGCCCCCGAAGGAGATCGAGGCGTGCTTGACGCTCGCGTGGCGACCGACGCGGATCGCGTCGCGGCCCAGGTGGACCGCGTCGTCGTCCCAGTCCTGGATCGTGACCATCGTGAAGTCGGCGCCGTCGCCGACCAACACCGAGCTGGTCGTGCAGTAGCGCGCGGTCCCGCGGTGCTCGACGATCAGCCGGGCGCGGGCATGGCGCCCGACGCGAATCAGCAGATGACCCCAGACCAACCGATCGGCGTCATCGCCGGAGAGCGTGATCCGCAACGGCTCATCGGAGGCGAAGTCGTCGGGGATCTCAATCAGCTGGCAACCGCCAGACAGAGCAGCGGCCAGCGCGGCTGGGCGTTCGTTGGGCGGCAGTTCGCCCAGGTCGCGCGCCTCCTCGGGAGTGATGACACGGGTGGTGACGCCGTCGGGATACGACTCCTCCCAATCCAGGCACTCAGATGAGGGAGTGCCGTCGAGGAGGCCGCGCAGGCGACGCAGCGGGGTGAAGCGCCATACCTCTTCGCGGCCGGTTGGGACGGGGTAGTCGGCGAGGTCATAGCTGGGCGGGGGGTTGAGGTGGGACTCAACGCGATCCATTTCCAGGGCATCGCGAACGCTGTCAAGCGTGGCGGTCACAAGGGGTCCTTCCAGGGAGTGAATGAGTGAGACGTGGGCGGGCCAGGCTCAGCCGACCGCGCCTTCCATCTGAAGTTCGATCAGCCGGTTGAGCTCGAGGGCATACTCCATCGGGAGCTCCTTGGCGATCGGCTCGACGAAGCCGCGCACGATCATCGCCATCGCCTCGTCCTGCTCCATGCCGCGGCTCATGAGGTAGAAGAGCTGGTCCTCACTCACCTTCGACACGCTCGCCTCGTGGCCCATCGACACGTCGTCCTCGCGAATGTCGACGTAGGGGTAGGTGTCGGAGCGGCTGATTTGATCGACCAGCAGGGCGTCGCACAGCACGTTGGACTTCGAGCCATGGGCGCCCTCGTTGACCTGCACCAGGCCTCGGTATGACGTGCGCCCACCGCCGCGGGCCACCGACTTCGACAGGATCGACGACGAGGTGTGCGGCGCCGCGTGCACCATCTTGGCGCCGGCGTCTTGATGCTGGCCTTCGCCGGCAAACGCGATCGACAGCGTCTCGCCCTTGGCGTGCTCGCCCATGAGGTAGACCGCGGGGTACTTCATGGTCACCTTGGAGCCAATGTTGCCGTCGACCCACTCCATGGTGGCGCCGGCCTCACAGACTGCCCGCTTGGTCACCAGGTTGTAGACGTTGTTCGACCAGTTCTGGATGGTCGTGTAGCGGCAGCGGCCGCCCTTCTTGATGATGATTTCCACCACGGCCGAGTGCAGCGAGTCGCTGGAGTAGATCGGCGCGGTGCAGCCCTCGACGTAGTGCACGTAGGCGTCCTCGTCGACGATGATCAGCGTGCGCTCGAACTGGCCCATGTTCTCGGTATTGATCCGGAAGTAGGCCTGCAGGGGGATGTCCACGTGGACGCCCTTGGGCACGTAGATGAACGATCCGCCCGACCACACCGCCGTGTTGAGCGCCGCGAACTTGTTGTCGCCGACCGGGATGATCGTGGCGAAGTACTCGCGGAAGAGCTCCTCGTGCTCCTTCAGCGCGGTGTCGGTGTCGACGAAGATGACGCCCTTCTCCTCCAGATCCTCCCGGATCGAGTGGTAGACGACCTCGGACTCGTATTGGGCGGCAACGCCCGCGACCAGCCGCTGCTTCTCGGCCTCGGGGATGCCGAGCCGGTCGTAGGTGTTCTTGATGTCCTCGGGCAGGTCTTCCCAGCTCTGGGCCTGCTTCTCCGAGGAGCGCACGAAGTATTTGATGTTGTCGAAGTCGATGCCCGAGAGGTCCGAACCCCACGTCGGCATCGGCTTCTTGCCAAACAGGCCCAGCCCCTTCAGGCGCAGGTCGAGCATCCACTGGGGCTCGCTCTTCTTGCCGGAGATGTCGCGCACGACGGCGTCGTTGAGGCCGCGCTGGGCGGTCGCACCGGCGTCGTTGGCGTCGTGCCAGCCGAACTCATAGCGGCCGATGTCCTTCAGGCCCGGGTTGAGCTCTTCGATCGAGGTCATGGGGTTTCCTTCCCAATGGGGGTCTCTGGTTGCCGCTCGGACGCGGTGAGGGGGTGGTGCGCCGCCACCGTGGGTGGCGTGGGAATGCAGGTCGTGCAGACGCCGTCGCCGTGCGCGATGGTGGCGAGGCGCTGGACGTGGGTGCCGAGCACCCGCCCGATCGCCTCGGTCTCGGCTTCGCACAGTTCGGGGAACTCGGTGGCCACGTGGGCCACCGGACAGTGTTGCTGGCAGAGCTGGTCGCCCACGATGGGCAGGTCGCGCACGTTGGCGGCATACCCCTCGGCGCTGAAGACGCGGGCGAGGGCCTGCGCAGGGGTCAGCTCGGGGTGATCGGCGACGACCTGCGCGTAGTCGCGCTCGATGAAGGCGACCCGGCGGCGCGCGAAGGCCACGACCGCGTCGTGTCCGACTGTCTCGGCGAGGAAGCGCAACGCCTCGGCGGCGAGGTCGTCATAGGCGGCGTCGAAGCGGTCTCGGCCGCGCTCGGTCAGGTGGAAGACCTTGGCCGGGCGCCCACGGCCGCGGTGTCCGCCGCTTTTGGCCGCATCGCGCGGCTCCCGAGCGCTGACGGCGCCCTCGATGACGAGCTGGTCGAGATGGCGTCGGACGGCGGCTGGCGTCAGGCCGAGCCGGTCGGCGAGGTCTGCCGCGGTGGACGGGCCGTTTTCCAAGATGGCGCGCACCACGCGTCCCCGCGTGGGGGCATCCTCGGAGTGGCGAGCCGATGACGGCACGCCAAGACCCGCGCGCGCACCGGAGCTTCCCACCAATTCCACAACGACAGTGTGACGTTAATGGTCGAGGGGCTTCAAGTAAGGCTGTCCTAACCCGGGTTGATCTCAGGTCGCGAACCTAGACTGCCTGCGTGGGGGCAGAGCCAGCGGTCGTGGTCGAGCGCCTCACCATGCGCTACGGAGCCAAGACCGCCGTGGACGACCTGAGCCTGCATGTCCCGGCCGGGTCGATTACGGCCATCCTCGGCCCCAACGGCGCCGGCAAGACCACCACCCTGGAGACCTGCGAGGGCTATCGCCGCCCCCACGGCGGCCAGGTGCGCGTCCTCGGGCTCGACCCGCAGGCCGACAAGGCGGCCCTCCTCCCCCGCATCGGCGTGATGCTCCAAGGCGGCGGAGCGTGGTCCGGCGCCCGGGCTGAAGAGATGCTGCGGCATCTGGGCCGGATGTATGCCGACCCGCAGCCGGTCGGTCAACTCATGGACCGCCTCGACCTCCACGACTGCGGCCGCACGCCGTTTAGGCGCCTCTCCGGCGGCCAGCAGCAGCGCCTCAGCCTGGCGATGGCGCTCATCGGCCGACCCGAGTTGCTGTTCGTCGACGAACCCACTGCGGGGATGGATCCCCATGCCCGGCGCGCCACCTGGAGCATCCTGGAGGAGGCACGCGCCGCCGGAGTCACGGTGGTCTTGACCACCCACTACCTCGACGAGGCCGAGCGCCTCTCCGACT
>JBAQXA010000506.1:0-3954 GCA_049299195.1 Nocardioides sp. | reverse complement strand
GCGACGTTCACCGGGCTGGTCTTTTGGGTAATGCCCACCCTGGCCT
Source organism: Nocardioides sp. (assembly GCA_049299195.1). GTDB lineage: Bacteria > Actinomycetota > Actinomycetes > Propionibacteriales > Nocardioidaceae > Nocardioides. The sequence continues at coordinate 3,908 of JBAQXA010000506.1, read as the reverse complement.
TCACACACGCCTCTGGTGCCCTGGCGGGCGGCTCATGGGCAGCCATCGCTGCGGCCAGCCCGTTCGCGCGCGGAGCCCTCTTCGTCGCAACCGGCCTCTTCGGAGTGCTGGCGCTGGCGGCGGTCGCCGAACTTGCCCGGGTGGGTGAGGGCACACCCTTCCCGTGGGACCCACCGCGGCGACTGGTGCGGACTGGCCCCTACGCCTACGTCGCGAACCCGATGCAACTCGGTGCGTGCGCACTCGTGATGCTCCTTGCGGTGGCAACCCAATCGTGGTTCTTGGTCCTCGCGGGGATCTCCTCCATCGTCTTCAGCGAAGCGATCGCCCATCCCCATGAGCGCGCCACACTGGCGACGCGTTGGCCGGAGTACGCCGACCACACGCGCAGTGTGCGAGCCTGGCTGCCACGTTGGCGACCGGCACCGGTCACCGGTCGACTCTGGGTGAGTGAGGAGTGTGCGGTGTGCCAAGACTTCGGCGCAGCACTTGCTGTCGTCACGCCCCTGGCCGGTGGCACACCCCAGGCCGGCGGCGTACCACTGTCAGTCCTGGCAGCCGAGGATGCGCCGGCCGCGCTCAGCCGGATGCGCTGGGAGGGAGCTGGGGTGGTCGATGACGGGGTTGCGGCGTTTGCCCGGGCCATCGAGCAGACCAACCTCGCCGCCGCCTGGCTGGGCTGGCTCATCCGGCTCCCGGGCGTGCGCAGTGTCATCCAGATCGTGGTCGACGCCTGTGGCCTAGAGCCCCAACTGGCCGTGCGCGACGTCACCGGACCCCACCGATGAGCACCCCGCAGACTCGGCAGGCGCTCATGGACGCCGCGGTCAGCTTGACCGCCCGAGAAGGCGTGCGTGCCGTCACGGCACGGGCGGTGGCGGGTGAAGCCGGGGTCAACCAGGCCCTCGTCTTCTATCACTTCAACGGCGTGGACGGGCTGCTTCGCGAGGCCTTCGGGCAGGCCACCGAACAGATGGTGGAGACGTACGCCGCACAACTGAGCGAGGCGACCACCTTCACCGAACTCCACGCGGTTGCCCTCCGACTGGGAGCTCACTCGCAGGCCGTCGGGCAGGCGGCGCTGCTCGCCCACGTGCTCTCGGCAGCCCAGTCCGATCCGGTTCAGGCCGAACTCCTCGCGCGGTCTTTGGACATGTGGCGTCAGGCCGTTGAACAGGCCGTGAGCCGGTTGCTGAACGATCGCGGGCTCGCCGGAGCCGTCGACGTCGATGGGCTGACCCGGTCGCTGTCGGCGGCCACGATCGGCATGATCACCATCGACGCGGTGCCCGGCCAGCCGTTGGGCAACACCTTGGAGTCCCTGGCGGGGCTCGCGGCCCTCGCCGACCGGCTCACCTCGGTCGTCCCGGCACCGATCACTCGACGAGCGTTGCGGAGCGCCCGCAACAGCCGCCCCGCCGACTGACCCTCGAGTGGCGGCCCGGGGAGCGACATACGTCACTCGTCCCAGCGGTGACGCTGTCGGAGGAGCGCGTTAGGGTCGGGCCAGGCGCGCCAGGGCAGGGCGCGACGTGCGTCCCAGAGGAGTCAGCAATGCAGCCGGTGCAAGTGATCGCCCTGGTGATCTCGCTGGGCATCAGTGCGGTCGGCATCACGATGTTTGTGCGGATGATCGGCCACATCGTCGGCGTCGTGCGCGCCGGCCAGCCGGCCCCGGGCCGCACCGACCAGCTCGGGGCCCGCGTGCTCACCGCCGCCAAAGAGATGCTGCTGCACACCCGGATGCTGCAGTGGGCCAAGGTCGGCATCGCCCATTGGGTGATCATGGTCGGCTTCGGGCTGCTCTTTGCGACGCTGGTCAACGCCTACGGACAGCTCTTTGACGCGCACTTCATCTTGCCGATCATCGGTCACTTCCCTCCGTTCGAGTGGCTCACCGAGGCGTTTGCGACGACGATGATCTGGGCGATCGTCCCGTTCATGGTCTACCGCGCGACCCGCCCCAAGGAGCGTGTGCGCGGCGAGGCCGGACGGCTCTACGGCTCGACGATGTGGCAGGGCTACTTCGTCGAGTGGGTCATCTTGACCGTCGGCATCTGCATCTTGCTGTTGCGCTTCTTCGAGTACGCCCTGATCGCCAATGGCACCGAGCCCGAGCTTGCGCGCCCGCTGCACTTCCCGCTGACGTGGTTCGTCGGTGAGCACTTCACCGGCCTCTCTGACGCCAACTTGAGCAACCTGATCTGGGTGGTCGCGACACTCAAGATCGGCATCTCGATGTTGTGGATGATCGTGCTCGGGCGAAACGCCACGATGGGCGTTGCCTGGCACCGGTTCACTGCGCCCTTCAACCTGCTCTTCAAGCGCGAGACCTCGGGCGGGACCGCGCTCGGCGCGCTCAAGCCGCTGACTTCGGCCGGCAAGGTCATCACCCTGGCCGACATGGACGACCTCGACGAAGACACGGCGTTGGGCGTCGGCAGGGCCGAGGACTTCAGCTGGAAGGCACGCCTCGACTTCACCTCCTGCACCGAGTGCGGCCGCTGCCAGTCCCAATGCCCCGCCTGGAACACCGAGAAGCCGCTCTCCCCCAAGCTGCTCATCACCAGCCTGCGCAACCACACCTACGCCCGCGCCGAGGGCGGCGAGGCCGACCGTCCGCTCATCGCCGACGAAGCGGCCTACGGCGTCATCGATCCCGACGTGTTGTGGTCGTGTACGACGTGTGGCGCCTGTGTCCAGCAGTGCCCGGTCGACATCGAGCACGTCGATCACATCGTCGACATGCGCCGCTTTGCGTTGCTGGTCGAGTCCAACTTCCCGGCCGAGCTGGCCGGTCTCTTCCGCGGGCTCGAGACCCGCGGCAATCCGTGGAACATGGCCCCCACCGGTCGGATGGATTGGGCCCAGGGGCTCGACTTCGACGTCCCGGTGGTTGGCGAAGACATCGACAGTCTCGACGAGGTCGAGTGGCTCTTTTGGGTCGGTTGCGCCGGGGCCTACGAAGACCGGGCCAAGAAGACGACCCGAGCCGTCGCCGAGCTGCTCAACCTCGCGGGGGTCTCCTTCGGCGTCCTCGGCAACGGCGAGACGTGCACGGGTGACCCCGCACGGCGAGCGGGCAACGAGTTCGTCTTCCAGGGCCTGGCGGCGCAAAACGTGGAGACCTTCCAGACCTATCGGGTCAAGAAGGTCGTCTCGACGTGCGCACACTGCTTCAACACCTTGAAGAACGAATACAAGGACGTCGGCATCGAGCTCGATGTCGTGCACCACACCCAACTGCTCAATCGGTTGGTGCGCGAGGGCAAGCTGACCCCCATCGCGAGTGGAGCTCCGCGCCGCGCGGTGACCTATCACGATCCCTGCTACCTCGGTCGGCACAACCAGGTCTATGCGCCGCCGCGCGAGTTGTTGGCGGTGATCCCCGGAGCCGAGTTCACCGAGATGGAGCGCAACTCCTCGCGGTCCTTCTGCTGCGGCGCCGGTGGCGCGCGGATGTGGATGGAAGAGCGGATCGGCGAGCGGATCAACAGCAACCGCACCGCCGAGGCCATCGGCACCGGAGCGAAGCAGATCGCGGTGGGCTGCCCGTTCTGCCGGGTGATGCTGTCCGACGGACTGACGGCCGCGCAGGCATCGGGTCAGGCCGGCGAAGACGTCGAAGTCGTCGACGTGGCGCAGATGTTGTTGGCCGCGGTCAAGCCTGCTGAGGTACGCAGCGCTCCCCCGGTCGTCGAGCCGGCCGAGGCCCCGGTGATTGAGCGGGAGCCGGACACGGCGCCTGATGCGGTGCCTGATCGGGAGCCCGAGGTAGCCGATCCTGCGCCGGCGGCCGGATCGCTGTTCGACGTGCCCGCGCCTGCAGCCGGATCGCTGTTCGATGCGCCTGCGCAGCCCGCGACCGGGTCGCTCTTCGACGTGCCCGCGCCCGCAGAGCCCGAGAC
>JBAQXA010000505.1:0-2192 GCA_049299195.1 Nocardioides sp. | reverse complement strand
ACATCGCCCACCAGATCGGTGCCGTCACCCTCAGCGAGGTACACCGCTTCCGTAACCGCGACGGCAGCCTCAACCACGCCGAGGCAGCCGCCACCCTCGCGCTGCGTGAGGGCGACCCGTCGGCCATCGCGTTCTACGCCGACCGCGGACGCATCCACGTCGGCGACCTCGGGTCCTGCGCCGACCAGGCCTACGCCGCATGGGCCGCCGACCGTGCCGCCGACACCGACTCGGTCCTCATCGCACCCACTCGCGACCTCGTTGCCGAACTCAACACCCGCGCCCGCAACGACCGCCTCGTCGGCCGCGACAAGAAGGAGATCGGGCGCGTCCTGACGCTGGCCGACGGCACCAAGGTCTCCGAAGGCGACCGGATCATCACCCGCGACAACGACCGCCGTCTACGCATCAGCCGCACCAACTGGGTCAAGAACGGCGACCGCTGGCACGTCAAAAGTGTCAACGCCGACGGCTCCCTGACCGTGGTCCACGACCAACTCAACAAGACCATCACCCTGCCCGCCCACTACGTCTCCCAGACCGTCCAGCTCGGCTACGCCACCACCGTTCACGGCGCCCAAGGCATCACCACCGGCACCTGCCACGTCGTCCTCACCGGCGACGAAGACCGCAACCTGCTCTACGTCGCCCTCTCCCGCGGCAAGTTCGCCAACCACCTCTACCTCAACGTCGCCAGCGACGGCGACCCCCACAACCTGATCCGCCCCGACGCGCTGATCCCACCCACCGCGCTCGACCGGATCGCCGACATCCTGCGCCGCGACGGCTCGCCCGTATCCGCGACAACCGCGCTGCGCGAGCAGACCAACCCGCACCAACTGCTCGGGCACATGGCAGCCCGCTACCACGACGCGGTCACAGCAGGCGCGGAACACCTGATCGGCACGGTCGGCATGGACAAGATCGACGCGCACGCCGAGGCGCTCCTGACTGGGCTGACCGAGACACCCGCCTGGCCGACGTTGCGGTCTCACCTGGCGCTCATCGCGCTCAACGAGCACAGCCCGTTGAAGCTGCTGAGCGCTGCCGTGGGCGTCGGTTCACTGGCCGACGCACGCGACCCCGCCGCGGTGCTCGACGCCCGGGTCGACGACCTCGTCGCCGAACTCAACGCCCCCCGGCCACACGATCCGGACACTCCCCCGCCAACCGACGGGCCACTGCCGTGGCTGCCCGCCATCCCCGCCCGGCTGGCCGAAGCCCACGACTGGGGCCCGTTCGCGACCGCCTACCACCGGCTCGTGCGTGAGCAGATCGACACCGTCCGCGAGCAGGCTCGGGGCTGGACCGGAGCCACCGCACCCGTGTGGGCACAGCCCTTCCTCGAGGACGAGGACACCGACCTGCGGGCCGACCTCGCCGTGTGGCGTGCCGTGGCCGGGACCGACGAGAACGACCTGCGCCCCACCGGCGACCGCACCATCGGCGCCCCCGGCACCTACCAAACCAAGCTCAACCGGGCCGTCCGCGCCGCGCGGCCGAGCTACCCCTTCTCCCAGCGCACCTGGTACCAGGCGCTGCCCGAGGTCGTCCGCGCCGACCCGTGGATCACCCCGCTGTGCCAGCGACTCGCCCGCCTCGAACGTGCAGGGCTGCCCGTGACCGACTACATCAAGCAGGCGCTCGCCGCCGATCCGTCCCTGTCGGTCGGCACGTCCGGCACCGAAGCCACCGCTCCGCGAACCGCTGAGGTCGCGCCGCGGCCGTTGCCCGACGAGCAGCAGGCCGCTGCCCTGTGGTGGCGTCTCGTTCCGCACCTCGGGCCGGCTGCGCTCGGTGCCGACGAGCACTCCGCGAACCTGCTTCAGCCCGCATGGCGCACCTCGTTGGCCGAACTTGTCGGCACTACCAAGGCCGACTACCTGCAGAAGGCGCCCGCATGGCCCGCGCTCGTGGCAGCGGTCGATGAAGCCTGCGAGCACCACGGCTGGAGCCCGACCGAGATCCTCTCCACCGCGTTGGCCGGCGTCCCCCAAGACGGAAGTCTCACCGGCGTCGAAGTTGCCGACGCGCTCGTGCTGCGCATCGCCATGCTCACCGACGGTCCGACGCCCGGCGCCGACGCGCCGCCCTTCCCCGACACCGACGTTCCTCCGGACCTGGAAATGCTGCCGCCCGAGGACGCCGACGAGTTCCTGGCGGCGCTCTACCGCGACCAGATCGACGACTCC
>JBAQXA010000504.1:0-2316 GCA_049299195.1 Nocardioides sp. | reverse complement strand
TCCAGCCACCGATGGTGAGCCGGGCACCCAAGTAGGACAGCGCCATCCCGGGGAACATCGGCACGAAGACCCAAACGCCCAGCGCGAGCGGCACCCAGCGGGCCCAGCCGGTCCACACCCCCGCACGCAGCACTCCGACGCCGGCCACCGTGAGCGCCACCCCCAGGACCGTGGAGACCAGGCCATAGACACCGCCAAGCACCATCGGGAAGGTCGCCGAGGTGTCCTGTTCGGCGGGCAAGATCGCGACCAACTCGGTCACGGCCAGGGCGGCCATTCCGGCGACCGCGGCCGTGTTGGCGCGCGTCGCCCAGCGGCGACCGGCCAATGCACCCGATCCCGCGAGGCCCACGATGCCCGCCAGCAGCCCTAGATGTTGGACGGCGAAGAAGGTTTGGATCGCGGCGTGTTGGCCGGGAGCCAGCGGATAGCTCCACTGATCGGCAGGGACGGCGGGTTCGACCACCGACAAGTACACGCCGGACAAGGCCCCCAGCACTCCGGCCCACAGGCACAGCCAGCCGGCGGTCCGCACCCTGGCAGCGGCCCGTGGCCCGGCGTCGGCGCTCATGACGCCACCCCCACCCGGACGCGCGCCGCCAGCACGCCGGCAACTCCCGTCCACAGCAACCAGGTCGCAAACGCCGCGAACCCGGCATACCCCCAGACGGAGGCGGTGCTGGCTCCAGCCATGCCTGCGACGAGCCACATGCCCGCATTGATCAGCGCGACCACACCCAGCGGCTTCGGCAGGTCGGCGGAACCGAGGATCAGCACTCCCAGGCCGCCCATCATCGCCGCTGCCGAGAAGGACGACAGACCCAAGATGAGGAACGCCAGCACCCACAACGCCTCCACGGTCGCCGCCTCGATGCCGGCATCTGCCTGCAGGGCCAACGTCGTGAGCAAGCCGATGTGCACGCCGAGCAACGCGACGAGCGCGACCGCGCCCGCCAGCGGCACCGCGGCGATACCGCCCGTGGTCCGATCACGTGCCTGCCCCGCGACCTGCACGAAGGAGGAGACGAAGACCAGGAGTGCGATCATGGCGATCCCCTGCAGGTAGGCGCCCCACTGCAGTTCGGCCTGTTTGTCGCTGACGTAGGCCAAGATGTCGGCAGCCGGGGCGCTTTGCGTGGGCACGGCGCTGCCCCCGACCGCCGCATGGACGATCAGGACGGCGGCGAACACAACGCCCGCCAGCGGAAGTCGGGACTGGGTGCTGTTCATGGTGCAGTTCCTTTCCGAGTGGGTTAGTTCTTCGACGCTAGGTCGACACGGAGGGGCCTGGCATCGGGTGGAGCACGCGATCGCAACCGAGGGCCAGCACGGAATCGACGGCGGCCCCATGGGTGTCACACTCAGCTATGACCCGCACGTCCGCGCTCTGGCTTGGGGCCTTGGCCGTGGTGATCACGGGCGTTGCCGAAGCCCTGGCGATCGCGTGGACAGCGGCTGCGTCGGCCCCACTCGCGCTCGTGATCACGTATGCCGTCTACTCACTCGGGACCGCGGCCGCCGGCGCCCGCATCGTCGCGGCCTACCCCGGCCACCGGGTCGGCTGGCTGCTGATCGCGATCGGCTCGTTCAATGCCCTCGGCTCCGATGCGAGCCTCGCCTACGGAGTTCGCGCCCACCAGGTGGGCTGGCCGGGAGGCGTCTACGGCGAGGTCATCAGCTATTCGACGTGGTTCATCGCGGCGCTCGCGCTGATGTGGTTGCTGCTGCTCTTCCCCGATGGCCAGTTGCTCTCGCCCCGCTGGCGCTGGACGACCCTGTCCTGGGCGGTGGGGGCGGCGTTGCTCGTGCCTGGCTGGGTGCTCTCGGCGCAGATGAGTCCCGCGATGGTCGGCGGCACCAACCCACTGGCTCGCGATCTGCCATTGCAGTCGGCAGCCTTCGCAGTCGGCCTGGCGCTCGTGTGCGCGCCGTTGGCGGTTTCCGTCGGCGCACCGTTCTTGCGGTGGCGCCGCGCGGTCGGTGTCGCGCGCAACCAGCTCACCTGGTTTGTCGCGGCAGCCGTCATCATGGTCACCCTGTTGCCCGTCGGGGCGGCATTGTGGAATGTCACCCCCATCGCGCCCGTGCTGGCGGCGACTGGGCTCTGCGTGCTGCCGGCGGCGGCCTACGTCGCCATCCTGCGACACCACCTCTACGACGTTGACCTCGTCGTCAGCCGCACGGTGACGTATGTCGCGCTCACCTCGCTGCTTGCCCTCGCCTACGTGGCCGTGGTCCTGGCCATCGGGACGCTGGCCCCGACGCCGGTGGCGGCGGCCGCCGCCGCCCTGGTCACCGCCGTGCTCGCCCTCCGCC
>JBAQXA010000503.1:0-8680 GCA_049299195.1 Nocardioides sp. | reverse complement strand
GCCTTAGGCTGTCCGCTGTGCATGTGTGGATCAACGGTCACGTCCTCCCAGACCCCGGCGCCGGGATCATTTCGGCCGCCGATCATGGCTTCACCGTCGGCGACGGCGTCTTTGAGGCGATCAAGGTGCTTCGGGGTGTGCCGTTCGCGCTGACCCGGCACCTAGAGCGCCTGAGCACGTCTGCGGCAGGCATCGGCCTGCCCGCCCCCGACCTTGACGACGTACGCCGCGGGGTCGCCGCGGTCCTGGGGGCGGCGCCGCTGGAGCTCGGCCGGCTCCGCATCACCTACACGGGTGGCCCGGCGCCGATGGGCTCCGGTCGCGGGCACAGCGCCCCCACGTTGGTGGTGGTGGCCGATGCCATGCCGGCTTGGCCGGAGACGACCACGATCGTCACCGTGCCGTGGCCACGCAACGAGCGCGGGGCGGTGGCTGGCCTCAAGACCACGTCCTACGCCGAAAACGTGGTTGCCCTGGCTGAGGCCCATCGCCACGGGGCCACAGAGGCGATCTTTGCCAACACCGTCGGCAACTTGTGTGAAGGCACCGGCTCCAACATCTTCTACGTCCTCGACGGCGAACTGCGCACGCCCACGCTGGCCAGTGGCTGCCTCGCCGGCGTCACCCGCGCCCTGGTCGTCGACTGGTGCGGCGCGCGGGAGATCGACGAGCCGATCGAGCGGGTCGCGGCCGAAGCGAGCGAGGTCTTCCTCGCCTCGACGACGCGTGACGTCCAAGGAGTCCGGCAATGGGGGGAGCGATCCTTCGCCGCTCCCGGCGAGATCACTCGGGCCTGCATAGAGATCTGGCGCCGCAGGGAGAGCGAGGACTCCGATCCTCGCTGACCCTACGACGCCAGAAGCGGTTGGTCAGTGGTGGCCGATCAGGCTTGGTTCTCCGCGGCGAAGAGCGCCGAGATGAGCCGGTCGACGTCGAGGTAGCTGCTCTCCTGGCCGACCGGCACGATGGCGTGCGAGCGCAACAGGAAGCGGTGGATGTCGTGGGCGCGCGCCGCGGCCAGCAGATGGCCGTCGGGGGAGCAAAGTTCGATCATGATGCTGGCGCCGGCGTCGTGGTCATGCTCCGGCCAGACGTGGACGTCGCCATCGCCGACAGGCTCGGCGAGGCCGGAGGCGAGCAGCTCGCGGCCATAGCTCCAGACCACATCTTCGCCGGGGACCCGGAACGTCATCGTGACGGCGTAGGGGTCATTGGCGTCATACCCAAGCTCCGCCTGGAGCGTGTGCGCGTTGCCGCACGCGTCGACACAGTCGACGGCGATCATCTGGCGCACGCTGTCCATGAGCGAGTCCGGTGTGGTCTCAGTCATTCGACTCCAGCCCCCCTCGGTTTGGTGCAGTTCCATGGTGGAAGTTCCTGTTCGTTCTGTGGGCTGTTCAGCCCTTCGCCGTAGAGACGGGGGGTGTTTCTCGCCATGACGCGGCTTTGCCGCAAATCGTGAGGAAATTTCCGGGGCTAGCGCAGTTCCTTCAGCCCCTCGGGCGACCCGCCAGTCAGCCAAACAGCCAACCGATCCGCCCCCGATCAGCCAACCTGCGGACACCTCGACGCTTGCCAGGCACCCACTAGGCTTCAGCCATGTCCAGCAGGGGGGAGCATCTCGGCCATCACCAGCCGCCCAAACTCGTCCAGGAGGCCGTCCTGGTCGAGGAGGAGCTAGAGAAGCGCGAGCGCTTCCACCGCCTCCGCGAGTTGCGCCGCCGGGCCCACAGCAACCCGGTGAGCTCCTTCATCACCAAGGTGATCGTCTTCCTCATCGGGAGCGCCTTGATCCTGGCCGGGATCGTCATGTTGGTCGGCCCTGGACAGGGGATCTTGGTGATCCTGCTGGGCCTAGGAGTGCTGGCCACGGAGTTTGCGTGGGCCGAGCGCATGCTCCACCGGCTGCGCCAACGCGTCCACGAGGCCCGAGAGTATGCCGCCGCGATGGACCCCGCCGTACGCCGCCGCCGCATCCTGCTGACCGTCCTCGGCACGATGGTTGTGGTCGGCGCGATCGTCTGGGCCCTCGTGACCTACGGCTGGCCCGCCGTGACGGTCAACGCGTGGAACCGGCTGCAGAGCATCGCCGGTTTCCTCCCCGAACTCCCCGGCATGTAAAGTCTGGCCCGCTCGGGCGATTGGCGCAGTGGTAGCGCGCTTCGTTCACACCGAAGAGGTCACTGGTTCGAACCCAGTATCGCCCACCAGAGAACATGCAGGTCAGAGGCCGGTTTCCGCGAGGGAGCCGGCCTCTCGTGCAACATACGTGCAGCAAGCACGGTCTGCGGCCGTCAATTCCACTCGATGTCGCCCCTACCCTCGTCTATGTACCGCTGACGCGGCGAACCTCCTACTTGGCCGCAAGGGAGCGGTAGATGTCGAGGGTGAGCGGCTCGGTGCACTTGAGGTGGATCCGGTTGGGTGGGGTGTTGTGGTCGAACAGCGCGAGTGTGACGCCGTCGCCTACGGCAGAGGGAGCGAGCACGCCGTGGAATCCCAGGAACCAGGCGGCGTGCCCCACCTCCTGGCATGGTCCCCAGTCTCCAGTGAAGTCGGAGTCCTCGAGACCAAGGCCGGCCTGTGTGTCGGCCCGTGTGAGATCAAGGACGTCACTTTCCGTAAGGTCGATCGTGTGAAGCACCTGCGGCACGCTGCGTAGTTGGTGCTCCACACTGAGGTGCTGGTTGGCCACCGCCCGCTCAAGCTCACGCATGCACGCCTGGACCGGCTGAGCGAGGTAGACGACCGGGAACAGTTCCTTGGGGTTGTAGCGAGCCCCGGACCGGCGAGCTCCCTCCCCGGAGAGTGGCTCTCTTCTAGCATTGGTGTAGCGGAAGGTTTCCCCCGACCAGACCGTCGTGCCGATGGCGTCGATCGCCTCGACAAGTTCCTCGTTGAGGGCCGCCGTCAAGCGAACACCCCATCGGCAATCGCCTCGATGAGATCCAGGACCTCTTTGTACCGTCCCTCGTGGATCAGCGTCGCGGGCTTGTCGTGGTTCAGCGAGCGGTGCGGAGTGAACAGCCACATGTTCGCGTGATCACGTGGTAGCACTTCGCTGAGAGCGTTGGCGACGTACGCCAGCTCGAGGAGCCGCTCCTTGTTGAGTCGCTGTGGCACGACCTCACCAGCAGCCCAGCGCGCGACCGATCGGCCGGACGCGTCGACGATCGAGCCAACCTCGTCGTCAGTAAGTCCAAGAGTGTCCATGGCTCCGGATACCTTCTCCGCAAGAGCACCTGCTCCGACACGCCCCATATTCGCTGTCCTCACTATGTCGGTGTTCTGTCGCTAGTATGGCATCTACGTCAAGACCCCCGCACGAGAGGCACGCCGATGAGTCTCCAGTTCAGACTGGGATACAACGACCAGAAGGTCGTCGAGGACTTTCTGTCCCGCGGCACTGCCGCGACGAGCGTGATCGTGCTCGATCCTAAGGCGGGCACGCGGCAGCGTTACGCGGCCGAGGCAGCAGCCGTGGCAGGCGTGGGCGTGTTCTGGGACCCGGCCACCGAGCTACTGTCCTACGAGGGGTACGAGCTTGAGAAGTTCCCAATGTGGGCTGGCCGTCGATTCGACGTCGCGGAGCTGGCCACCTCGCTGTCCGCGCGCAGCGCCCTCGTCGAGCACACCATCGCGACCCACCCCGAAGGGGTCACGCACCTGACGGCGCCCCACTTCTACGTCGAGTCCGCTCACAGTGCCGCCCTCAACGTCGACCTCGCCGAGGCGACCGTCCGCCAGGCCGACCGCCCGGTCCGCGCGGTCCTGGTCATCAAGCACGGCTATGCACGAGCAAACGCCGCGGACCTGGCAGACATGTATGTGTCAGCCGGCGTCCGACAGATCGAGCTCCAACTGTCTCCCTTTGGCGGGGAAGACGAGAGCCTGACGAAGATTGCCAACGGGTTCGCGATCGCCCAGGCGTTCACCGACGCCGGCCTCCACGTCACCCTGGGACACTCGGGCAACCTCGGTCAGGTGGCGGTGGCCCTCGGCCACGCCTCGGCCTACTCCGTCGGCGTGGGCATGCTCGAGCACGTCAACCACAAGACTCAGGTCAACCGCCGAAAGAACCCACCTGCGGAGCGCCTCGATGAGGACGGCAACCGCCTGAGGCAGGGGGGCGGTGCTGGCGTGTACCTACCCGCTCTGGCCTTTACGGCCACGCCAAACCTGGCCAAGAAGCTGATGGAGCACTCCGACCTCCGGCTCCGGATCAGCTGCCGAATCGCGAAGTGCGGCAATGATGTGCGCGGCCCGCTGCTCGACCCGCGCGACCACTACCTTCACAGCCGCGACGCCGAGATGGGTCGCATGATGGAGCAGCCCGCCGGCTGGCGTTCGACGTCCGAACTCGAGCGACTCCACAGGGCGTTGATTCTGCGCGACCGGATCAACAAGGACTACGTCGCCCCGGGCGACCCGCCCATCAAGACCCGCACCCTCGACAGCCTGATCGTCGACATCGAGCGCGCGCAGGCCGCCTCCTAGAGTCACGTCGGGCCTGTGGCGTCCCTCGTCCGCCGACGACGTCAGTCGGCCTATCGGGCCAGGAAGGTCCGCAGTCACGTCCCGCTATTCCCATCAGCCGATCCGCCTTGACCGCTGCATGTGACCATGGGCTGACGGCACTTAGAGACGCGCGGTTGGAATCTCTCGTGGGGCGGACTCCAGATCCTCAAGCTTGATCCGGATGACCCGCTTGCCACAGCGATACGCCGGGAGCGTGCCGGCCGCGATCCAGCGCCGGATGGTCCTGACCGAGACCGACATGGCCTCGGCCGCTTCGTCGAGGCTGAGGTAGACCGGGACGGCGCGTCGCTCAGTCATCGGAACGTACCTCTACTCGAGGGGCAGCGGCGGAGGCGAGGAAGCGTCGGGCCTCGGCGACCGTGATGTAGAGCCGGCCGACGCCTTGGAAGCGGGTCCATCGTGGGCCGACGCCACGACGGCGCCAGTCACGGACAGTGCGCTGCGGTGTGCGAATGAGGGCGCAGAACTCCTCGAACAGGATCAGGGCGTTGTCGTCCCAGTCGTCCGGGATACCGATGGGTGTCACCATCACGTTGCCTTTCGTCGTAGTGGCCGCCGACCGTTCGGCGACTTCTGTCTGGAGAAGCAACAGCGCTCTGGGCAGATCGGACATCTCATGACCGCTGATGTCGAAACTGGAGCCGCTCCTGGTCTCCTATGTCCTCCAGACCCGTTCGGGCGATCACACGAGGCGAGGAAGTTGGTCAGCGACCGATCCCGTGGGAGGTCGGTGCCGGGGTCGGCATCGGATGCGGTGGCCGACGTGGACCGTCCCGCAGCGCCGCGGCCTGGAGTCCGGTCGGTGGTGACGGTGCCTTCGGTCCGTACCGGTCGATGTCGTTGGCGGCCCTTTCTGCGGCGTGGGCTGGTCCGAGGTCGGCGCGGCCACGGCTGAAGACCTCGACCCACTGACCGCGCGCCTCGTCGACGGACTCTGCGACGAGGTGGGCGGTGTTGTGGTGGCGGCCTCGGGTCATGGCGACGTACGCGGACGCGGCGCCGGTCGTCTCACCGAGCGCGAAGTGGGCGGAGTCGACGGTCTCGCCCTGGGCTCCGTAGGCGGTGGTGGTGAACGCGAGCTCGACGTGCTCACGGACGTACTCGACAGAAAGGGCGCGTTGACCGCCGCGGCCGACCACAAGCAGGCTGCCGTCCTCACCGACCCCGGCCACAGTCCAGGTGTCACGGTTGGCGACGCCCAAGTCGCGATCATTGCGTCGAGTCGCGACTCGGTCGCCGAGACCGATCAGCTCACCACGACGCGTGATGGGCCCATCAGCCCGCTCACCAGACTGCTCACCAAGTCGTGGGTCAGAGCCGTGGCGGCGGTCGCGGATGGCTGCGTTGAGGGCACTTACCTGGTCGCGGGTGTCGGCGATGATCAGCTGCACACCATCCCTTGCACCGTCATCAGCACTGCCGGCGCCGATGACGGCCAACGCGGCAGTGCGTTCCACCTCGCTGGCATGGACGACGATCTGACCGCGCTCGAGCAGGGCGTCGAAGACCTCATCAGAACTCTCACCAGTACGCATGAGCAGGCTGAGGTCGGCGTACACGGGATCGCTGAACCGGTGGACCGACTCGAGCTCCAGGTGTGCTGCGGGCCGCACCCAGCGTGCGGCGAGATCGAGGACGCCGCCACGCCCGACTGCTGGGAGCTGGTGGCGGTCGCCGAGAAGCGCGACGGTTGCGTAGGCTCGGTCTGCGATGGCGAAGAGTGCGCGGGCGGTGTCCTGGTCGAGCATGCCGGCCTCGTCGATGAGGAGGACGTCGCCGGAAAGGAGGCGGGCGCGGGCCCCGGGTGCAGCGTCTGTCTGTGACCAGTGGCCGTCCTCATCCCAGCGGTAGCCGTGTTGGTGGACGAGCCAGGCGGCGGAGAAGGCGTTGGCGCCGACCTGTTCCTGCGCTGCTTGAGCGGCTTTGAGGGTGGGGGTGACGACCACGAGTCGACGGTCGGCGTCGTCGAGTAGGTCGCGTGCGGCGGCCAGCGTGGTGGTCTTGCCGGTGCCGGCGGCGCCCTCGATGACGAGCAGACCGGCGTCGCCAGCAAGGGCAGCGACGACGCGTTGTTGTGCGGGGTCGAGGTGGTCGATGCCGCGGAGCCGGACCGCGTCGGCGACCGGCCGCGCGCCACGGGCAGCGATGCTGTCGATGAGGTCGGCTTCGACGCCGAGGACCCGCTCGGAGGTCAGGCTGCGGACGTGCTCCGGGACGTCACCTCGGTCCAGCAACGGCACGCACCGCGTCTGGGCACGCTCGGCGATGTCTTCGACCAGCTCGTGCCGGGTTGCTGGTTCCGCGATCACGCCGACGGAGGCGATCAGTCGTTCGACCGCGCCACGGATGTCGGGCGCGTTCCACGCCGACCGCCTCGACCCGAGTCGCGTCAGCACGAGATCGGCTGCATCGTCACGGTTGAGCCGACCGATCTGCAGACCCAGCTGTGTCGTCGGTGGGGCCGACGAGATGGTCGGCGAGACGGTCGATGGCGTCGGGGGGGTGAAACCAAGGTCGTGCAGCTCTCGGTTCCAGGCGTTGACCAGGTCGGCGCCGCTGCGGGGCACGACCTTGTCCGGTCGCGCGTCGGCCCAAGCGCGTCGGTCCCACGTCTGGCGCAGTCGCGGCCCGGGCTCGGTGCCAGGGTGCTCGGCACGCCAGGCGGCCTCGTAGCGGTCGACGTTGCGGCCGATCTGTGTCGCGCGCTGGCTGAACCGGCCGGCGTACGGCGCGAGCTGCTCGATCTCACCGTCGTCGCCGAGGGTGTACCCGCGCGCAGCAAGGGCGGCCCGGAAGTCGGGATCGCACATCACGGCCGCGTGCCCGATCCCGTTGAGCGCCTCGATGCTGTCCACGACACCAACCGAGTGCAGACCACGCCACGCGCCGCGCGCGAAGACGCGTGCGCTGATCTGCACGTGGAGGTGGCGATGCGGGTCACCGGCCCGCGAGGTGTAGTGACGCACGACGGCCGCCTCGAGCTTCTCCACGGGGACCTGCACTTGCCGGCCACGCGGCCCGACGCGGGTGGTGGCGTGCTCGGCCACCCAACCGATCACCTCACCAGCCGCCCCGTCCATCGCCGCGTCGTACGCCTCCGCGATGTCGGGGTGAAGTGCTGCGGCGAGCGACCAGGACTTCGGCCCGTTGACCACGACCTCGACGAACCGCAACGCATGCGCGTCCTCACGTAGCCGCCCCTTCGGCGTTCCAGTCTCGATGTCGTAGCCGGCGACCCAGCGTTCGTAGGCGTCGCCATCCAGCGTCCCCCCCTTCTGAACTGCGGAAACACCGCGTCCCCCCTCCCCCGGCGGAGTCGTAGCGACGTATCGCTCGGCCACCTCGCTGCCCTCAGCCAGGTAGTAGTCATCGACCCGCGAACGGTCCGCCTCGACGTAGGAGCGCGCGGCGGACGCAGAACCGCGGTAGAACTTGACCCCACCGTGCACGCGTCGTCACCGCCCGTCAGCACTCGTCACCTAGCCTTGAAATGACGCTCGGCCCGCCCCAACGGGCGGACCGATCTACGAACCTTGGTAGCATGCGTGCCGCTCGTTCTGTGGGTCTCGACAGGCTGACCAGGCGACTGGTTTTCAGAGTCGTCACTGATCGGCACTCGCGCTTTCGAGCTGTAGCGAGACTGGCGTCTGGTGGGGTTTGGTCGGTGTATCGAGCCATTGAGGTTGCGTGGTCAAGTCTCGGTCATGGCAAGGCGATACCTGCCGTACCGCATGACGCTCCCGTCCCGGAATCACGGCCCGGACGGCTCAAACGAAACGCGGTGCTCCCGGATACACACCGGCATCACCGCCGTGGTCGTATGAGGTTCGGCTTGTGGGACGGGTCTCACCTCCTGACGTCGACTGAGCCAGTGGCAAACGGGTCGCATGCGGAGCCGCGTCAAACCCAGAATGACCCAAGCTGGCGGACGTCTCGACAGACTTGCGGCGGGAGCCGGGGCGTGGGCAGATCAGGTGCGGAATGCGGAGCTGGCCCGATTCAGGCCACCCTCCGTGGCTGCGACTGCCCCCTGCCCGACTGCTCGGACCAGTTCGGCGTGGTCGGCTTCAGTCTGATCCGCGTAGGCGCGGGCGAATCGGGCCATGGCCCGATCCAGCTTGTCGGATCGGCCGGCGTAGCC
>JBAQXA010000502.1:0-3847 GCA_049299195.1 Nocardioides sp. | reverse complement strand
CTGCGGGCTTGGGCCTGGGCGTGACCAGCTGTGGCTTCAATGACGCCACCGGTCGCGACTACACCCCGGCCAACGGCGCCAACGCCAACGAGGCCGATGCCGCCGTCGCCGTCATGGGCGCGGTGGTGGTCGCCAAGGAGGCCGGCACCGGCACCCTGGTCGTCACCTTGGCCAACAAGAGCGACGAGGCGGTGTCTCTGGCCTCTGTTGCGGGTTCGGAGCTCAACATCGACGTGCGCGCCGACGCCTTCACCCCCATCGAGGTGGCCGGCTTCGATCACGTCAACCTGGCCGCTGGCGAGAGTGGCGGCGTACGCATCAATGGCAGCTTCGCCCCGGGCGACTTCGTCAGCCTCCTCTTCGGCTTCGACAACGGCGACCAGGTGGCCCTCGATGCTCCCGTTGTCGCCGACGACGGTCACTTCGCTGGCCTCGACAACGCCCCGACCGATGGCACTGCGACCCCGGAGGCCACCCCGTGACCACGCTGATTCTGCTCCGGCACGGCGAGAGCGATTGGAACGCCAAGAACCTCTTCACCGGGTGGGTCGATGTGCCGCTCACCGACAAGGGCCGCGCTGAGGCGATCCGCGGCGGCGAGCAGTTGGTTGAGGCCGGCATCCTGCCCGACGTCTGCCACACCTCGGTGCAGCGCCGGGCGATCAACACCGCCAACCTGGCTCTCGACGCCGCCGACCGGCATTGGATCCCCGTCCGTCGCTCCTGGCGGCTCAACGAGCGCCACTACGGCGCCCTGCAGGGCAAGGACAAGAAGCAGACGCTTGAGACCTACGGCGAGGAGCAGTTCATGCTGTGGCGCCGGAGCTTCGACGTGCCGCCTCCGCCCATCGCCGACGACGACCCGTTCTCCCAGGCCAGCGACCCGCGGTATGCCGGACTCGGGGCTGACCTCCCCCGCACTGAGTGCCTCAAGGACGTCATCGCGCGCATGCTGCCGTATTGGAATGGGCCGATCACCGACGATCTCCAGTCGGGAGCCACCGTCCTGATCGCGGCACATGGCAACAGCCTGCGTGCGATCGTCAAGCACCTCGACAACATCGGCGACGACGAGATCGCTGGCCTCAACATCCCCACCGGGATGCCGCTGGTCTACGAACTCGGCGACAACCTGCAGCCGGTCGAACGCGGCGGACGCTACCTCGATCCCGAGGCAGCCGCTGCGGCAGCAGCCGCCGTGGCCAACCAGGGGCGCTGACCCACCTCGCTCAGGCGCTTGGTCCCGGCTTCTCCCCGGTGACCACGAAGACCACGCGGTTGGCCAGCGTGACCGCGTGGTCGGCGATCCGCTCGTAGTAGCGGCCGAGCAGGGCGATATCGACGGCCGCCTCGACCCCGTGGGCCCAATCCGAGGCCAACAACTGGCTGAAGCTCGAGCGCCGCAGGTAGTCCATCTCCTCGTCGACCTCGTGCAACTCCAGGGCCGACTCGACGTCGCGGGTCGCGATGATGCGCGCGACGGACTCGACCATCTCGGAGGCGACCTGGGCCATCCCGCGGATCGTGGGCTGGACGTCCTCGGGCACCGCGATGTGGGGCAACCGCATCCGCGCGATCTTGGCGACGTGCACCGAAAGGTCGCCCATCCGCTCCAACTCCGAGACCATCCGGAGCGCCGAGATCAGCACCCGCAGGTCGGTGGCCACAGGCTGCTGGAGGGAGATCAGCTCGAAGGCGTTCTCCTCCACTCGCTCCCGAGCGGCGTCGATTTCACGATCGCTGCTGATGACCTGCTCGGCTAGGGCAGCATCCCCGGTGAGCAACGCTTCGGTGGCGCGACGGACCGCGGCTTCGACCGCGACCGCGATCTCGGCCAGGTCACCGAACAGGGAGTCGAGTCGTTCATGGAAAGCAGCTCGCATGACCGGCACGCTAAGCGGCGCAGATGAACGCCCGGGAATGACCGATGAACGGGCAGTGAACTCTCTCCATAGAAGCGCTCGCTGAACCCGCCCCGGGTCTGTGGGCGCCGTACGATCACGCTGTGGCCTTTCCCGGTGTGGCCCTCATCGAGTCGACGGCGTCGAACCTGCTGGTGATTGCCGCGACCGTCTGCTTCGTCGCGTTGGTCGCGGCGGGAGCTTGGCTGCTCAGCTACCGGCAGTCCCGACCACAGCCGGCCCTCTCAGACGACTACGGCCTGCCGCAGGGTGCCTCCAGCGTGCTGTCGGTCCTGCCCGGCAGCGCGATCGTCGTGACCCACGGTGGTGTTGTCCTGCGCGCGTCGGCTCCGGCATACGCCCAAGGGCTGGTGCACGGCAACGCCGTCACCCATGACGGTCTGACCGCGCTGATCGATCAGGTGCGCGGTGACGCGCAGATCCGGGAGCAGGAATATGTGTTGCCGCCGCGCCCCGGCTCGCCCGAGCGTGTGGTCGGCGTCCGGGTGGCGCCTCTGGGGTCGGGCCTGATCCTCGCCCTAGTCGAGGACCGCACCCGCGAGCGCCAACTGCAGGTCGTGCGGCGCGACTTCGTCGCCAACGTCAGCCACGAGTTGAAGACGCCGGTCGGCGCGATCCGGTTGCTCTCTGAGGCGTCGCGCGATGCCGCGGAGGACCCGGAGGCGATCAAACGGTTCGCCAAGCGCACCCGCAAGGAGGCCGACCGACTCGCCCGGCTGGTGCAGCAGATCATCGAGCTCTCCCGGCTGCAGGGCGACGAGCCGGTCGAGTCCCCTGAGCTCGTCTCCCTCGACAAGGTGGTCGCGGCCGCGGTCGACACCACCTCCATCGACGCCGAGGCCCGGCAGGTGAGCGTTGTGGTCGACGGCGAAGCGGACCTGTCGGTGCTGGGCAGCGAGGAGCAACTCGTCATCGGTGTCGGCAACCTGGTGGCCAACGCGGTCTCCTATTCGCCGGAGGGCGCGACGGTCGTCGTGCGTGTGACCCGGGCCGCCGACCACGCAGAGGTCAGCGTGATCGACCAGGGCATCGGCATACCTGCTGGTGAGCTGGAGCGCATCTTTGAGCGGTTCTATCGCGTCGACCCGGCGCGGCACCGCTCCACCGGAGGCACCGGTCTCGGCCTCTCGATCGTCAAGCACGTTGCGGCCACCCATGGCGGTGAAGTCCGCGCCTGGTCGGTGCAGGGCCAGGGATCCACCTTCACCTTGAGTTTGCCCATCCCCAGTGAGGAGTCAGCGGAGTGACGCGGGTTTTGGTCGTTGAGGACGAGGAGAGCTACAGCGATGCGCTCACCTACGTCCTACGCAAGGAGGGGTACGACGTCGCGGTGGCGGCCACCGGCCACGAAGCGCTCGAGCTCTTCGACCGGCACGGAGCCGACATCGTGCTCCTCGACCTGATGCTCCCCGGCATCTCCGGGACGGAGGTATGCCGCCAGATCCGGTCGGTCTCGACCGTCCCGGTAATCATGGTCAGCGCCAAGGGCGACGAGGTCGACAAGGTGGTCGGACTCGAGCTCGGCGCCGACGACTACGTCACCAAGCCGTATTCGACCCGCGAGCTGCTGGCCCGGATCAAGGCCGTGCTGCGCCGTGGCGTCGAGCCGGAGCTCAATCCCGCCGTGCTGGAGGCAGGGCCGGTCCGGATGGATGTCGAGCGGCACCTCGTGCACGTCAACGGGACCGAGCAGCGGCTGCCGTTGAAGGAGTTTGAGCTGCTGGAGTTCTTCTTGCGCAACCGCGGTCGGGTGTTGACGCGCGGCCAGTTGATCGACCGGATCTGGGGGTCGGACTACGTGGGCGACACCAAGACCCTCGACGTACACGTCAAGCGGCTGCGGGCCAAGATCGAGGACGAGCCGGGCGAGCCGGTGCGGCTCGTCACCGTGCGCGGCCTCGGCTACAAGCTGGACCTCTAGCGGG
>JBAQXA010000501.1:0-6087 GCA_049299195.1 Nocardioides sp. | reverse complement strand
GGCCCTGGTGCTCGTTGCCGGGGCCCTGACGACGTGGGTCGTCGCTTCGGTCGTGGGTCCGGGCGTATTCCGCGACCACTTGAATCGTGCGGACGTCGCACACACGTCCTTGGAGACCCAGCACGTGGAGGAGGCCTTCAAGTCAGCTCTGTTGATCTCGATCTCCATTGCACTTCTAGCCGCCACCATCACTGCTCTGGCGGCGACGTGGTACCTCACTCGCCGGGTGAAGCGCTCGATCCGCCAAGTCGCCTCGGCGGCTGCCGAGGTCGCAGCCGGACGCTACGAGAATCGGGTCAACGACCCCGGGCTGGGCGCCGAGTTCGCCACGCTTGCCGGAAGCTACAACTCACTCGCGCAACGACTCGGGAACGTAGAAGCAATGCGGCGTCGCATGTTGGCTGATCTGGCCCACGAGATGCGTACCCCCCTCGCGACCGTCGAGGCACATCTGGAGGCCGTTGAGGACGGGGTCCGCAGCCTTGACGAGGACATCCTCTCAGTGATCCGCCTCAGCACCCGCAGACTGGGCCGTCTTGCGGAAGACATCGCGGCGGTGTCCCAGGCCGAGGAAGGCACGCTCGACATCCACCGACAAGTCGTCGACTCACACATGTTGACTGTGACCGCCATCGAAGGCGCCCGGGACCGCTTCGTCGCCAAAGGGGTCCACCTGGAACCCGTTGAAGGCGGCACCCGCGACCCCGTACTCGTCGACCCCGACCGAATCGGCCAGGTCCTCAGCAACCTGCTCGACAACGCCCTTCGACACACACCCCCCGGCGCCATCGTCACGCTCTCCTGCCGTCGGCACGACCGCTGGGTCGAATTCGAGGTCGCCGACTCCGGCGACGGCATTGCACCCGACCACCTCGCCCACATCTTCGACAGGTTCTACCGCGTAGACACCGCCCGCGACCGCAACCAGGGTGGCTCCGGCATCGGGCTGAGCATCAGCAAGGCACTTGTCGAGGCACACGGCGGCACCCTCACGGCGCGAAGCCCAGGACTCGGGCGCGGCGCGACATTCACAGTACGGCTGGCCACGGCCGACCAGTAACAGCCCGAACCGCGTCCGGAACCACCCCTGCGCCTCGAACGGTCGCGACGCAGCCGCCCTGGGACCTTCGTCAGATCTTCACCAAACCGGGATCAGAAGTCGAAGCGGGCAACCCATGCTGTGTGGTGCCTCGGGATTCACCAAGGACCCGAACACCGATCGGAGGAACAATGCAACTAAGTCTCCCGCCGCGGACTGCTTCTCGGCGGGCTGGCCGTCGCCGGCACTGGCGCCCTGGCAGCATGCTCCAACAGGCCGGGGGCCTCAGCCCCCGCACCGTTCGGCAGGCCCGCGCTCCTGCAGCCTCTGCCGGGCCAGCGGGTCGTCGAACACAACTTGACTGCCAAAGCGACGACGCTCGACCTGGGTGGTGTCACCGTCGACACCTGGGCGTTCGGTGACTCTGCACCCGGACCCCTGATTCGCGCCACCGCCGGAGACATGTTGCGGATCCGGCTGGACAATCAACTCCCGGCTGACACCACCGTGCATTGGCACGGTGTCGCGCTGCGCAACGTCGCTGACGGGGTACCGGGCCTTACTCAGGATCCGATCGCTTCCGGCTCGTCATACCTCTACGAGTTCACCGCCCCGGACCCGGGCACGTACTTCTACCACCCCCACGTCGGCGTCCAGCTCGACCGGGGCCTGTACGCGCCGCTGATCATCGATGACCCCCAAGAGCCCGGCGACTACGACCTGGAATGGGTGCTGGTACTCGACGACTGGATCGACGGCACCGGCCGCACACCCGACGACGTTCTTGCTGACCTGACCGGAGCAACCGGGGGTGGTACAGATCCTATGGGCGGGATGGACATGGGCGGCACCAGGATGGGAGGCGCCCCGCCCTTCGGCGACGCCGGTGACGTGGTGTATCCCCACTACCTCATCAACGGCAGGGTTCCGACCGCTCCGGACGTGCTCCGGGCGAAGCCCGGACAGCGGGTCCGCCTGCGGGTCATCAACGCCGGGTCCGACACGATCTTCACAGTCGCCCTCGGCGGGCACCGCGTCACGATCACCGACACCGACGGGTTCGCGGTCCAACCTCGCGCCACCGGCGCGTTCTACATCGGCATGGGTGAGCGGTACGACGCGATCGTCACGCTCGACGAGGGAGTGTTCCCGCTGGTGGCGGCGCCGTACGGCAAGGAGGGCCAGGCGATGGCCTTGGTCCGTACCGGATCCGGTGCCGCACCCGACCCCGCTGCTCGCCCCAGGGAGCTGGACGGCCCTGTCCTCGAGGGCGCCGACCTGCTGCCGGCGGAGGCCTCACGACTCTCGACCAGGATGCCGGACTCGACCGAAACGGTGCAGCTGAACGGACAGATGATGCCCTATCAGTGGGACATCAACGGAGCGCCATACGGGAAGAACGAACCCATCGTCATCGACGAAGGCGACCGGGTCCGCCTGGAGATCATGAACATGACCCAGATGACCCACCCAATGCACGTCCACGGGCACACGTTCGCGCTCCCAAGCGGGCTGAGGAAAGACACCGTGCTCGTCAAGCCGATGACTTCGCTGTCGGTCGACCTCCAGGCCGACAACCCCGGCGCATGGATGACGCACTGCCACAACATCTACCACGCAGAAGCGGGAATGATGATCGCCCTGAACTACCGGGGGGACGCCCCAGATTGATGCTGGTGCTGTCTGAGTCCGAAGATGTCGGGTGCAGCTGATCCCCAGGGACTCCCGGGAAGTGGCTCACACGCGGGACAAGGGGACTGTCTGGTCACCAACTACGTGCCTGCATGGCCATTCAGGCGTTGATCAGTCGTTGACGGCGCAACGGCTTCACCTCAGCCGCCTTCGCTCCCGCAGTGCGTCTATCCAGGCGGCGAGGGGGCGCGACAGATCCGGCCCGAGCCCGGAGCGAATGTCGAAGTCCTCGGACTCCACCCGGCGGGCTCCCAACTGGTGCGCAGTGACCTCGACAAACGTCACTAGCCCCGCGGGGCCACACACGGCGACGTGGGCATCGCTGAGATCGTCACCGACGAGCTCGGTGAACAATGCTGCGTCGAGCCGTCGCCCCTCAGCCGATGCGACGACCTCCAGATTGACGCGCCCCTCCGCCGCGGCGCGACGCAGCACCTCGATACCGGTCGCTGCGTGTGCAGTGCGCACGCAGTACACCAGGAGCGGGCGTTCCTGTGCGGGCGTCTCGGCCGGCAGCACCGGCGCGGCGCTGAGGAACGGGGTGACCCCCACGCCCCCGGCGACCCAGACGACACGCTGTGCTGTGCCCTGTTCGGGAAGTGGCGCGAAGCGACCATAGGGGCCCTCGACGCGTACCGAGGCGCCCACCAGGTCGCGCTGTTGAATGGCCGCCGTCCAATCGCCGAGATCGCGGACGAAGAAGCGGAGGTGCTTCTCATCAGGTGCTGAGGTAACAGTGAATGGGTGCGGCTCGCGCAGTCCGGGCACCTGCAGCTTCACGACCGCGAACTGGCCGGCCACGTGCTGCAGCGATCGGCCCACAGGGGAAAGCTCCAGGTCAAGAGTCTGCTGGTGCAGCGTGGCGCGGTGGATGCGGTAGGCCAGTCCCGGGAACATCGCGTCGCGACCCACAACCCGCCACACCCACGACACGACGCCTGCGACACAGATAGCCGCCAACGCCACGCTCCAGGCGCTGGTCGGACCGAACGGTTTGTCGGCGGTGACAGTGTGGAACGCCGCGAACGCGAACGGCACCCCGAGCAGTTTGTGGCTCAGGCGCCACCACCGGTAGGGAACCCACCGCAGCACGCTCATCGCGACCAGGACGTAGAACGCCACCTCCGCCACCGATGCGAGCCCAGTCGCTGAATCCGCGAACTGTGCGAGGAGTCCGTTGAACCCGCCGTCGATCTCAGAGTCCAACACACGAACGTGCAAAAACATGGCGACTATGGACAGCACCCCGGCCCATCGGTGCACTGCATACATTCGGTCAAGTCCGCCGAAGAGCGGCTCGAGCCATCGCCACCGCACTGCGAGGACGAAGCTCCACGCCATCAGCACGACCGCAATCGTGCCGGTCAGCAATCCCAGCGAGACAGCTCTCCCGGAGCTGGCGAACGGCCACCACCAGATCAGCGTCGTCACGATGACGAGCAACGGGCCGACGCTGGCCAGCGACAGGCCGTAACGCCGCGGACGCGGCCGCGTGAACCGCCAGTCGCCACGCCTACCGGCCAGCGCACGCAGAGCGGACTGCCCCCTGCTGACCGGTGGCGCGGGAACCTGGTCCGGGGTGCGAGTTGAGGTTGAGGCCCTGGCGTCCGTCATGGCGCGAAGACAGCGATTCTCTGAGGTGAGGCACGGTGTATCGAGACGTTCATGTCGTAGGTCCTCCATCGTTCTCGTGGTTCCGGTGGTGCCGGTGGCCCCGGGGTCAGTTGACAGCGGGTGAGCAGGTGCAATCCGGTTGAGTGTCGGTCCCTAGCTGGCCGGGATTTCCAAGATGAAGCGTGCTCCGATTCGTCCTGGTTCCACCCTCAGGTCGCCGTGATGTGCTCGGCTGATCTGGCGGGCGATGGCCAGCCCCAGGCCGGTGCCTCCGCTGGCACGGGTACGGCTCTCGTCCAGGCGCACGAAGCGTTCGAAGACACGTTCCCGGTCGGCCTCGGCGATTCCGGGGCCGTCGTCCTCGACCTCGATCCGGACGAGGCCGTGACCGACACTGATCCGCAGCTCAACACTGGTGTGGGCGTGCCGAGCGGCGTTGTCTGTCAGGTTGCGCAACGCCCGGCTCAGATGCGCCGGGTCGCCGTGGACGCGCGTCGGCGCGGCCTCGACAGTGACCATGACGGAGCCCAGTCTGCGGAGCCGGGCGGCTTCGGCGAGGAGGAGATCGTCAAGGTCGACGTCGACGGTCCGCAGACGCAGGCCATGCTCGTCGGCTCTGGCCAACAGGAGCAGGTCCTCCACCAGATGATCCACTCTGTCGAGCTCAGCGAGCACGTCGCGGCTGGTCTCAGTCCAGGGGCGCTGGTCGGGGTGCAAGGTGGCGATCTCGTGCGCGGCGCGGATGGTGGCCAGGGGGCTTCGCAGCTCGTGGGAGGCGTCGCCAACGAAACGACGCTGCCGGTCACTGGCAGTCTGCAGCCGCTCAAGCATCGCGTTCATGGTCACCGCCAGACGAGCGATTTCATCGTCTCCACCGGGGACGGGCACCCGCGCGTCGAGCGCAGAGGTACCTCCTACCTGCGCGACGCGGGTGCGGATGGCCTCCACCGGCGCAAGAGCGCGCCCGACGAGCCAGAACGACACCAGCCCGACGCCCGCTACCACGAGGGGGTAGCCGATCAGCAGGAGGGTGACCACGACTACGGTGGACTGGCCGACGAGTTCCAGGCTCTGGGCCACCACGACCACGACAGGTCCATCAGGTCCCGACACGCCGGTGACCACTACGACGAATGTCTCGTCCTCACCGATGGGCAAGGTGGTCGAGCGAATGACCTGTGTCGTGCCAGGTGCAGGACGGGCAGCCACCACAGCCGGTTCACCGTCGATCGAGGGACTCGCGGTGACCACGCTCCCATCGGCGTCGAGGATCTGCACGAGGGACTGGTCCCCCGCGCCGGTCGCGAGCACGGCCGTGGACCCCTCTCGCTGGACGCGGGCGGCGATCTCGTTGGCCTGGCCGCGCGATGCCTCGGTGATCGAGGCTTCCAGTTGTTGACGCTGAGCCAGGGCGAAAGCCACACCGGCGATGCCCAGGAACACCGCCACCGTCAGTGTGGCGGCCACCGTGGTGCGCCACCGGACGCCACGGAACCTGCCTCGGAATCTTCCTCGCACCCGCCTTGCCATGCTCAGTCCCTGCCTGCGGAGATCCGGTAGCCGGCACCTCGGACCGTCTGAATGGTGTGCTGTGCGAAGGGCTGATCGATCTTGCGTCGCAGGTATCCGATATAGACCTCCACGACGTTCTCGTCTCCCTCGTAGTTGGCGTCCCAGACCCCCTGGAGGATCTCGAGCTTGGAGATCACCTGACCGTGATGACGCATCAGGAAGTGCAGAAG
>JBAQXA010000500.1:0-5263 GCA_049299195.1 Nocardioides sp. | reverse complement strand
GGCACCGGCGTCGGCGCGGCCACCCAACAGGAGCCCGAGCGCCGTGACCACCATGGTCTTGCCGGCACCCGTCTCGCCGGTGATGACGGTGAGTCCGGGGTGCAGCTCAAGGGTCGAGGCGGCGATCACCCCGAGGTTGTCGATCCGGAGCTCTTCGAGCATCTAGACCTCCTCCCCGGCGGCCTGGCGCGCGTGGCGTCGGCGCACGGCCGAGCCTCGCCAGCCGTGCACGGGGAGGTCGAACTTGGCGACGAGCCGATCGGTGAACGGCGCCTCGTGCAACCGCACCAAGCGCACCGGCCGAGCCCCGCGGCGTACTTCGATCCGCGCGCCCGGGGGCAGTTCAACGGTGCGACGCCCATCGCACCACAGCACCCCCGCCCCGGGGGCGTCCGCGAGCAGCTCAACCATCAGCACAGAGGTCGGAGCCACCACCATGGGGCGGGCAAACAGCGCGTGGGCGCTGATCGGCACCATCAGCAGGGCCTCGACGCTGGGCCAGACCACGGGTCCACCCGCGCTGAAGTTGTAGGCCGTGGAGCCGGTGGGAGTCGCGCACACGACGCCGTCGCAGCCCCAGCGCGAGAGTGGCCGGCCGTCGATGCCGACGACGACCTCCAGCATCCGCTCCCGGGCGGCCTTCTCGACGCTGGCCTCGTTGAGCGCGAAGGTGCGGGTCAGCAGCTCTTGGCCGACATAGACCGAGACATCGAGGGTGAGCCGGTCTTCCAGGGCGTAGCGACGCCGAACAACCGCGTCGATGGTGGCGGCGAGCTCCTCCTCTTCCGCCTCGGCGAGGAAGCCGACATGGCCGAGGTTGACGCCCAGCAGCGGCGTGCCGCTGAGGTGAGTGATCTCGGCCGCCCGGAGGATCGTCCCGTCTCCGCCGATGACCACGGCGACCTCACAGTCGTGCCCGGCGTCATCGGGGCTCTCGGTGGTCTCGAGGAGCTCGCCCGGGGAGAGCTTCAGATCGGCCGCCTCAGAGGCCAGCAGCCGCACGACGAGGCCGTGGGCTCGCAGCGCCGCGCAGATCAATCGCGCTGCTCGTCGCGCCTGCGACCGGCCCGTATGAGCCAGCACAAGGACCCGGCGAGTCGGGGAAGCGGGATCGGTCACGTGCCCACCCTCTCATCCGGCGCCCCCATGGTTGGCGGTCGTTCGCTCGGGGCGGCTCGTGGTGCGGGATCCGGCGGGCCCTCGGCTGGGGCTCGGGTGCCCTGGGCCTCTGCCAGCACCGTATCCGCAGCGATCTGTGGCGCTCCCCGCTGCAGCCAGAGGAAGAACTCCACGTTGCCCGATGGGCCCGGCAGGGGGCTGGTGACGACGTCGCGTGCTCCCCAGCCGGCAGCCGCGGCGCCGTCGGCGACCTGGGTGACTGCCCACGCGCGGAGCTCGGGATCGCGCACCACTCCGCCCTTGCCGACTCGGTCCTTGCCGACCTCAAATTGCGGCTTGACCATGACCACCAGATCGCCATCCGGAGCAGCGATGGCCACCAGCGAAGGCAGCACGAGGCGCAGGGAGATGAAGGAGAGGTCCGCGACGACCAGGTCGACCGGGACGTCGTCGACCACGGGGAGGGTCAGCTCGCGGACGTTGGTGCGATCGCGGACCACGACCCGCTCGTCTTGCCGCAGGCGCCAGATCAGCTGTCCATAGCCGACGTCTACGGCATAGACCTGCGCGGCGCCTGCTCGCAGCAGGACATCGGTGAAGCCACCGGTGGACGCGCCCGCGTCGAGACACCTGCGGCCAGCCACCGTCAGGCCGCTGCGGCCGAAGTGCTCGAGGGCACCCACCAGCTTGTGAGCGCCGCGTGATGCGTAGTCGGGATCGTCCGCGCGCTCCTTCACCACGACTGCCGCATCGGTGCTGACACCGGTCGCCGGTTTGTGGGCGAGACTCCCGGCGACGGTGACCCGGCCCTCGCTAATCAGCCTCGCTGCGTGTTCGCGCGATCGCGCGAGTCCGCGCCGTACCAACTCGGCGTCAAGCCGAAGCCGTCTGACTGCCACGCTGAGCGGGCCCTACTCTGCCGTGGCCGCCGGGGCATCCAGTGCCGCGCGCAGGTCGGAGTGTGCTTGTTCAAACGCCGCCACCTGGAGCTCCAACGGAAGCTCGCCGACGCCTTCGATCCTGGCCAGCACCTCATCGACCAGGGCCAGTCCCGTGTCCGGAGCACTCAACGGCTCCGCCTGGTCATGCTCCGACGGCTGAGTTGGCTCCGTCGTCGAGTGGGCGGGTGGAGGGGAGGACGACGCGTTGGAAGCGTCCTCGGGGGGGCGCGGGGCCGGCTGCGTCATGACGGACAGACTACCGTTCTGCGCCCCTACGCCGGGGGGTCGGCGGCGCCAAGCCGGCGCTGTCGACCGGGGTTCCGGCGGCGTCGAGGTGGGCCCACGCGGCCGCACACATCGCTCGCCACCAGTCCGCGCGGTCATCGGAGGCGTCACCCTCAAGTGGGTGTGCGGTGCTCAGTTGGAGGGTTCCGCTTGCAGTGACCTCGGCCAGCCAGCGCCCGCTCCTCCAGCCCTCGGCGTGCCGGCTCGGCGCGCGGTGGGGGCGCAGCAACCCGGTGAGGTCGGGATAGAGGTAGGTCGGCCGGTGGTCTGGCGGGGCGGTCACCAGGTCAGCGACTCCCGAAACCCCGGTGAGGACGAGGAGCGAGGGCAGCCCGGCACGATGCGCCCCCAGGATGTCGGTGTCCAGCCGGTCGCCAACCATCAGTGGCCGCTCGCCGCCGAGACGGCGCAGGGTTTCGGTAAAGAGCGGCCGCTCCGGCTTGCCGGCGACAACCGGCACGGCTCCGCTGAAGTCATGGAGCATCTTGACGAACACGCCATGCCCGGGCGCCACTCCGAAGTCGGTCGGAATCGAGCCATCCGTGTTGCTAGCGACCCACGGGAGACCCTCGCGCACCCGCACCGCGACCCGCATGATGTCGCGCCACACCACATCCGGGCCATAGCCCGTGCTCAACGCCACCGCGGTCTCGTCGTCGGGCGTCACAGGCACCAGGCCCTCCGCGAGCAGCGCGGTCCGCAGGCCCTCGGCTCCCAAGAAGACGATCGACGCACCCTCACCGAAGCGCTCTCGCAGCACGCGCGCAGCAGCCTGCGCCGAGGTGACGACATCCGTCGACTGGGCCGGTACGCCGAGCTTGGTGAGGTGGGCAGCCACCGAATCCGGGGTCCGCGACGCATTGTTGGTGATGAAGGCCGTGGCAATCCCGGTCGCCCGCACCGCGGCGATGGTCTCCGGGACACCGTCGATCACCCGCTTCGAGATGTAGACGACACCGTCAAGGTCCATCATGACCAAGTCGTGCAGCTCGTGGAGCGGCTGCGCCGACTCACGCAGGCTCGCGGTGGCTTCCGTAGGCACCCCGAGACCCTATCCGGCTCGGAAGCCGGTTCAGGACGACGACCCCCATCGAGACGACCCCCATCCAACAGCCGCGTGTATACGGTTGTCCCTGATGAATGCAGCCAGTTCAATCAAGATGCCGTGGCTCTTGCGGGTCTTGATCGGAGTCACCTGCTTGGTGACACTCTTTGGCATCGCCTCCGCGAGAGCCCTGCTGAGCCCACCCCAGCCCGATCGAGAGCAGTATTCGCCGTGGTCTCGCGACGTCACCGCCGCACTCAATGACTTGGGCGACCTTCCACCGCCGAGCGGACTCGCCGACGGCGTGCCCCGAGTCGGCACGTGCTCATCGGACGATCTCGAGATCTTTGCACCCGAAGCCACGATGACCTGGTCAGTTGCTGATCGCAGCGTGGCGGACTCCCAAGCTTCGATAGATGAGCTCGTGCAGGGCATGGTCGCTGCGGGATGGGAGCTTGGCTCCGACGACCAGACCGTGCTCACGCGCCAAACCGAGGGTGATCGATCACTTGTTGCCCACTTCGAGGTGGACCCCACTGAGCTCATCCTCTACCTCGATGAGGTGTCCGCCGCGCCGATGTGCAGCCGCGACTGGATCCCGTTCGTCTAGCCCGCCGCGCAAGCGCTACTTGGCACGACTACGCAGGCGCGCCGAGCGCACCTCCACTTCCGTGCGCGAGGCCGTGCCACCGCCGGTCTTGAAGAAGCGGTGCCGCAGTGAACCCTCGACCTCGACGAGATCGCCTAACCGCCAACTGGCGAGAGATCGGATGGCCCGACCGGCCCACGCGGTGCAGGCGATCACATCCACTCGGCGGCGACCATCACGCAGCCTGTCGTCGGGAACTGACACCCACAGCGTCCAGACCTCATCGCCGCTTGGCAGCGACCGCGCCTCTGCTACCCGGCACACCCGCCCAACCAGTCGCACGACGTTGACGCTTGTCTCATCCGCCCCAGCGGCACTCTCCGCCTCGGGCGCCTTGAGAATGACTCCATTGCTCATTGGCCTACCTCCTGCCGGCAAGCGTGCCGCGAATGGGCGGCCGCTGCGCAGCCCTCCGCGAAGCCTGTGGAGAACTCGGGATGGCCTTGTGTTGTGGACGGAATCGGGCCCAACTCCAGGGCCACAACCCCCGAAATACACATGTGGGGGCCACCTCGAAAGGTGACCCCCACATGGAAAGGTGTTCGGCGGCGTCCTACTCTCCCGCGTCCTTGGGGACGGAGTACCATCGGCGCTGGCAGGCTTAACTTCCGGGTTCGGGATGGTGCCGGGTGTTTCCCTGTCGCTGTGGCCGCCGTAACTCTATGAACCCCCCGCGTGGGGGGTTGGTTTGTGGTGGTGTGGTGTGGACGCGTTGCAGTCGTTAACTGTGTGTTTTGGTGGGCTTGCTTCGTGGTTCCTCACGCACACGTTGTCCCTGGTACCCAACACTTGTGGTGTGTGGGTGTGGGTGTGTGGTGGGTGGCAAGTCCTCGGCCTATTAGTACCGGTCGGCTGGGCATTGCTGCTGTATACCTCCGGCCTATCGACCCCATGGTCTGTGGGGGGCCTTAACCCCGCTGAGGGGGTGGGAAACCTTGTCTTGAAATGTGCTTCCCGCTTAGATGCGTTCAGCGGTTATCACGTCCGAACGTAGCTAACCAGCCGTGCCCCTGGCGGGACAACTGGCACACCAGAGGTTCGTCCATCCCGGTCCTCTCGTACTAGGGACAGCTTTTCTCAAGTTTCCTACGCGCGCGGCGGATAGGGACCGAACTGTCTCACGACGTTCTAAACCCAGCTCGCGTGCCGCTTTAATGGGCGAACAGCCCAACCCTTGGGACCTACTCCAGCCCCAGGATGCGACGAGCCGACATCGAGGTGCCA
>JBAQXA010000499.1:0-1648 GCA_049299195.1 Nocardioides sp. | reverse complement strand
CCTGAGAGCCCGCCGGTGACCCGAGACGCCGCGCGGGCTCTCAGCACGTCCCCGGCAGCCGCAGCGCCGGCACCCGCGCACACCCGGCGGCGGAACCGCCCACTGGGGTCAGAGCGCTCGGCCTGCTGCCTTCCGGATCTGGGCAGTGACGTCGGCGACGAGCTCGCCCAGGGCGAGTGGCGCAGAGTCATCTCCCAGCTGGTCGAGCAGCTCCTCGACGGGCTCTTCCAGCTGCGGGGCGTCGTAGTCGTCCCACTCGTCGATGGCAACGACGAAGCGGCTGTAGGCCTCCGGGGCGGTGGGCTCACGGAGCCAGGCGGATGCCGCCCGCGCCACATTCCGCGCGCGGGTGGCCTGCTCATCGTCCGCCCGCAAGGCTCGACGCGCTGCCCTCCGGAGTTGGGCGGCCACATCCGACGCGGCAGGCTCGTCGAGTTGCGGCGCGACGTAGTCGTCCCACTCGCCGGTGGCGACGACCAGGCGGCGGTAGACCTCGGTGTCGGACTTCGAGTGGCGCCAGGCGGATGCAGCCCGCGCCACAGGCAGAGCGCGCAACACCTCCTCGTCGTCCATGACCAGCAAGTGTCAACGACCAGTCGCCCGGACGGAAGACCCCCCGCTCCCCCGCTCCCCCCTTGGCCAGGTTGTTTCTGGTGCGGCTGTCCGATCCAGGACGCGACCGGTTGCTTCTCCGCAGCAGTACACCCACCTCACGAGGAGAACGACTCGATGAATCAGTCCACGAACACCTCGGCGGCCGGCGGCAACCCCCATGCTCACCCCGTGATCGCACTGCGCGATCAGCTGACCCAGACCCTGATGGCCGCGGGCCAGCTCAAGTCCATCCTCGCCACGGTTGATGACCCCGGCCGCAGGTTCGGTGAGAACCGATGACCGAGCGCGGAATGCTGGCGGCCGCAGACGCCGTCTTCGACGTGGAGCGGGCGCTGCGGCGGGCCGCTGAGACCGTTGACGAGCTGAGTGACGTGGCGGCGTCGTCGCTGCGGGTCCTCGACGACGCCGCAACCGATGCCTTCTACGCACATCAGGAGGAGCGCCAGGACTTCTATCTGGAGTCCGCCGGCGAACACCTGGGACGGCTTCGGAACAGGGCCGGGGTGATGAACGAACTCGGCGACGAGCTCACGCGCCACCTCACCGTGGCCGGCAGCGCCATCGAGCGCGCGGGCGACGAGCTCGGCAACGGCAGCGACGTGGACGACCGCGACTTCGAGGTCCGGGCCTTGCGTTCCCATCTCGATGTCCTCGGTGAGGTCGTGGCGTTGGCGCGTCCGGTAGCGGACCAGATCACCCGCCACGCGCAGCATGCGGCCGAGTCGTCGGCCGCGACCGATGCGCTGATACTCCTAGATTCGCGCGTCCACCAAGCACGCCGGGAGGTGACCCGTGCCGACGAGGGCGTCTCGATGATGCGCTCGGTGGTCGAGAGCGCGCAGTCGCGGGCACGGACATCGGCTGCACTGGCCGGGTCGCTGAGTTATGCGGCCACCCACCAGCCTGCCACGGGCGGTAGCTGGGACACGACCAGCCAGCCGTGGTCCAGCGGTCCCCCGCAGCAGACCCACCAGCCAGACAAGCCGGCCAACCCCGGCATCGCCATCTAATCCCATCTAATCCCGAGAGGTCC
>JBAQXA010000498.1:0-4023 GCA_049299195.1 Nocardioides sp. | reverse complement strand
CGGGTTGATCGTGCACTTCGGGGGGCTGCTGCTTGCGGCGCTCGCACTCGTGCTCGGTGGAGTGGGGTGGCTGTTCTTCGCTCGGGCGAGGCGACGCAAGCGGCGCCGGCTTCGCCGGGCTGAACTCGTGGAGGCGGCCGAGCTGATGGCTGCCGAGTTGGACGCCGGGCTCGCCCCGGCCGCCTGCCTGGTTTACGCCGCGCAGACCTGGGCCTGGCTCAGTCCCGTTGCCCGCGCCCACGAGCTCGGCGGCGAGGTCGCCGCGGCTCTGCGTGCCGCCTCACGCGAGGCCGGGCAGGGAGATCTGGCTCTCGTAGCGGCGGCTTGGCAGGTCGGGGAGCAGTGCGGGGGCGGCATACGACGAGCGATGGCGGCGACCGCCGAACACTTGCGCGCGGAGGCCGCTGCCGAGCGGGTAGTCGCCGGTGAACTCGCCTCGGCCAGGGCCACCGGGCGGCTTGTCGCAGCGCTACCAATCGTCCTGGGGGGCGTCGGCACCGCGATGGGGGCCGACCCGCTGGGCTTCTTGCTCTCCGGACCGGTCGGCCATGGCTGCCTTGTCGTCGGCCTCGGGATGGGGCTCGCGGGGCTGTGGTGGATCGAGGCACTGGCAGACCGAGCAGTGCCCGCGCGTTGATGGAAGCCGCACTCGCGGGGCTTGCCGTCGCTGTGGCAGCCCTTTTGATCCGGCCGGCGCAGAGCTCGCTGCGGAGGGGCCGCGAGGTCGGTGGCGGGCTCGGGTCCGGTGGCGGTGGCGGTGGCGGTGGTCGTGGCGGGGCTTCTCCCCCGATCGGAGCGGCCGGGCGGGGTTGGATGTGGCGGTTCCGCTATCCCCTCACCGGGTTGGCGTCGCTCGGGGCGGCGCTCCTGGCGCCCGGGCAGCATCCGGTGAGCGGGCTCATCGCGGGGCTGCTGGTCGGAGGGGGCGTCGCATGGGTGATCAGCCGCGCGGAGCCGGCCTCCCGCCGTCGCGACCGGGCGGCGGTCGCCGAGCAGCTTCCGAGCCTGACGTTGTTGCTGGCCGCGGCGCTGGGTGCCGGGGCTGACCCACAGCGCGCGCTGACGATCGTGACGGCGACCTACCCAGGCCCCGGTGCCACGCGACTCGAGACCCTGGCGCGACAACTCCAATTGGGCGGGGAGCCCGGTGCGGTCTGGGAGACACTCGCGCGCGATGAGGCGTTGGCGCCTTTGGGTCGGGCGTTGGCGCGTTCGGGACGACACGGCAGTTCGGTGGTGGCCGCGATCGAAGGCCTCGCCGCTGAACTCGCTGGTCGTCGTCGAGCGGAGATCGAGCAGCGTGCTCGCAGCGTCGGGGTCCACGCAGCGTTGCCCCTGGGGTTATGCCTGCTTCCCTCGTTCATCTTGTTGGGGGTGGTGCCCGTAGCGGCGGGCCTCATGGGCCCGCTGTTGGGCATCTCGTGAGGCCGCACCTGTGCCGCGACGGGGGCCTGGGGTCTCATCAGCAGCCACTTGGCGTCCACAGGCTGCCGGAACTCGCACTTGTCCACAGCCACGAGTCCGGCCCGTGCAGGCGG
Organism: Nocardioides sp.; assembly: GCA_049299195.1. Classification (GTDB taxonomy): domain Bacteria; phylum Actinomycetota; class Actinomycetes; order Propionibacteriales; family Nocardioidaceae; genus Nocardioides. The sequence continues at coordinate 2,485 of JBAQXA010000498.1, read as the reverse complement.
TCAGAAGCCGAGGCAGCCTGGGACTGCCGGAGAGACCGGCCATCATCAAGGAGGCACTCATGTTCCACTCGAAGCGCGCGCCGGGCACACTCCGTCAGCGGCCGCGTGCGGCCGATGAGCGCGGGATCACGACCGCTGAGTACGCCGTGGGCACGGCGGCGGGGGCGGGCCTGGCCGGCCTGCTCTTCACGCTGCTCACCGGCGGCTTTGGCGAGCGCCTCCTGCGCACCCTGTTCGACCACGTCCTGAGCCTGCTGGGGATGGGCTGACTCGTGCGTTGGGTCGCACGTGCCGCTCACGCTCCTGCCAGGCGGGACGAGGCAGGGGCCGTGACTGCGGAGACAGCCGTTGCGATCCCGCTGCTCTTGGCGTTGACGCTCGCGATGGTCTGGCTCTTGGCGTTGGCGGCCGCTCAGGTTCGCGTGATCGATGCCGCCCGAGAGGCTGCCCGTGCGGTGGCTCGGGGCGATCCGACCGCCCAGGCGGTGTCGCTCGGCCAGCGAGTGGCGGGCTCGGGGAGCACGGTCGACATCACGGCGGACGGCGAGTGGGTGCGCGCTCGGGTCTCGCTCCGGGTTGGTGCCCCTCGTGACATCGGGGTGCGGCTCCCGTCGGCACTGCTGCATGCCGAGGCGGTGGCGCTGATGGAGCAGACGGCGATGTCCCCGGCCCCGCTCCCTGCCGGTCGGTTCGGGTTCAGATCGAGGTCGCCATGAGGCTGCGGTCAGAGCGCGGCTCCGCCACGCTTCTCGTGGTGGCGCTCAGCGGGCTGCTGCTCTCGGTGACCCTCGCCTTGGCCGGGGTCGGCGGGTTGATCAGAGCCCACCGCAGCGCTCAGGCTGCGGCCGATCTCGCGGCGTTGGCCGCGGCGGTGCGGGTGGTGGGGGCAGATCCGTGCGGTGCCGCTGCGGAGGCCGCGGACGCCAACGGTGCCCGGCTTGAGGCTTGCCAGGTCTCGGGCTTGGTCGTCTCAGTCCAAGTGGCAGTGCCGCTCTTGGGGCCGGGATCGGGCGTGGCGCCGGGTGTGGCAGGGGTGACGGTGCAGGTCCGTGCTCGGGCGCGGGCGGGGCCGGGGTGACGCTGAGGGCGACGTTTGTCGCGGGTGACGTTGTGCCGGGCGACCGGCGATACGTGACCCGTCAGGAGTCCTCGGCGTCCTTGCTTCGCTCGGCCTCAGCCGACTGGAGGCGACGGGAGAGGTCGTTGAGCTCCTTGCGTTCCTGTCGCTGACGCCACTCGCGTTTGGTGCCGAACTTCAGGATCCCGAAACCCCAAAGCACCGACGCCCCGGCCGCCACGCCGATCAAGAAGATCGTGGGGGCCGAGACCGTCAGGCCGATGACTTCGACGGAGCCGGTGTTGAGGAGCACCCCGGCGAGGATGGTGAGGACGCCAAGGCCGAGCAACAGAATTCCGATCAGGACCATGCTGAGCAGGCTATCCCGCGGGGGCGCCCCTCAATAGCACTTGGAGCAGAGCTTGGGCTCCGGTCTTGTCCAGCGGGTTGTTTTGGTTGCCGCACTTGGGCGATTGGACGCACGAGGGGCAGCCCTCGAGACATTCACAGTGAGTAATCGTCTCCAGGGTCGCTGTCAGCCACTGTCGAGCGGCCCGAAAGCCGCGCTCGGCGAAGCCCGCTCCGCCGGGGTGGCCGTCATACACAAAGACGGTGAGGCGTCCGGTGTCGGGGTGAAGGGCGGTGGAAACGCCACCGATGTCCCAGCGATCACACGTCGCAAAGAGGGGAAGGAGACCGATTGAGCAATGTTCGGCCGCGTGCGCGGCACCCGCGGCATCGATGCCGCTGAGTCCGGCCTCGGCGAGCGACTCAGCCGGCACGGTCCACCAGACCGCGCTGGTATGGAGGGATCGGGTCGGCAGGTCCAATGCCTGCTCGGCGACGACTTCACCGCCCGGCGAGCGGCGTTTGAGGAAGGAGACCACCTGGTGGCTCACCTCTACTTCACCGAGCATGAGGTCGCACTCGCTCCAGGACTGGTGTTCGAGCACCTCTCGCACGGTGATCTCGGTGACTTCGCGCGCCGTCGTCGAGTAGTCGACGTGGACCGGTGACATCACGGCGACGTGCTCGGTGAGATCCAGCTCGTGCACCAACCACGTCTCGCCTCGGTGGACGTAGACCGCACCCTCATGGGTCGTGGAGTGCGCCCTGCCGGCATCGACGGTGCCGACCACCCGGCCAGTAGCCGCCTCCACCAACTGCACGGGGGCGCCAGACGTCGAGCGCAGATCGGCCAGGTGGCTCGGCCGGTTGCGGTCGGTCCAGTACCACCCGGTGACCCGACGGCGCAGCAGCCCATCGGCCACGAGCCGGTCGAGCACCTCTCGCGCTCGAGGGCCGAAGCGCGGGAGGTCGATCTCGGTCAGCGGCGCCTCGTGCGCCGCGGCACACAGGTGCGGGCCCAACACGTGGGGGTTGTCCGGATCAAAGACGTTGGCCTCGATCGGTGCCCCGAGCAGTGCC
>JBAQXA010000497.1:0-1946 GCA_049299195.1 Nocardioides sp. | reverse complement strand
AACCTCATCCAGACCGTCCGGGTGCCCGAGCTGCTGTTCTTCTCGCTCGTCCAGCCGGTCATCTTCGTGCTGCTCTTCGCGTACGTGTTCGGCGGTGCCATCCCGGTGCCGGGCGACACCGCCGAGGACGCCTACCGGCAGTACCTCATGCCGGGCATCTTCGGGCAGACCGTTGCCTTCGCCGCGGCGTCGAGCACCGTGGGCCTGGCGGAGGACATGCACAAGGGGCTCATCGACCGCTTCCGCGCACTGCCGATGTCGCCTCCCGCGGTGCTCATGGGACGGACCTTCGCCGACGCCGCGCGGCAGATCTTGGTGCTGTTCGTCCTGTCGGTCACCGGCTACCTCGTCGGATGGCGCATCGACAACGGCCTGCTGAACGCGATCTGGGCCTACGCCCTGCTGCTGCTCTTCGCGTACACCGTGGCCTGGATCGGCTCGTGGATCGGTCTCTACATGCCCAATCCCGAGACGGCCAACACGGCGGGCCTCGTGTGGCTGTTCCCGCTGACCTTCCTGTCGAACGCCTTCGTGCCGCTCACCTCGCTGCCGGGCGTGCTCCAGGTCATCGCGGCATGGAATCCGGTCTCCGCCCTCGTCCTGTCGTGCCGAGAACTCTTCGGCAATCCCACGGGCTATCCGCCGGGAGTCGAGCCGGAGTACTGGCCGCTGCAGAACGCCGAGTTCTACACGCTGCTGTCGTGCACCGTGCTCATCGCGGTGTTCGCCACCCTCGCGACCCGGCGCTACCGCAGGACGACGAGCCGCTAGCTGTAGTGCCCAGGGACGTTGTTTGATCTGGCCGTCGTGATGTGGGGAGGAACCTCCCGGCAGAGTGGAGCTGTCTAGTTCACCGCTCTGAACCAGGAGGTTCCCGTGTCTCACGGTAATGCTGCTCTGACTCCGCGCCAACGTTTGCGGCTTGCCCGGCTTGTCGTTGACGACCAGTGGTCGGTCTCGGCCGCTGCGGAGTTCTTCCGAGTGTCGTATCCGACGGCCGCGAAGTGGGCGCGCCGCTATGTCGAGCTGGGTCCGGCCGGGATGGCGGACCGGTCGTCCCGGCCCCATCGTCACCCCAACCGGACCCCGCTGCCGGTGGTCAAGAAGATCGTGCACCTGCGGATCAAGAAGCGTCTAGGCCCGGTGCAGATCGCCGGGCGTCTGGACATGCCAGCGTCGACCGTCCACGCGGTCCTGGTCCGCTGCCGGCTGAACCGGCTGTCCCACGTGGACGTCAGGACCGGGGAACCCATCCGACGCTACGAGCACGACACGCCAGGGTCGCTGATCCACGTGGACGTCAAGAAGCTGGGCAACATCCCTGAGGGCGGAGGCTGGCGTTTCGTCGGCCGGCAACGTGGCGATCACAACCGGGCGGCTACCGATCTGAACCGGCGCAAGGGCAAGGTCCGAGGAGCCGTCGTCGGTCACGCCTACGTTCACACCGTCATCGATGACCACTCACGCGTCGCCTACGCCGAGATCCACGACGACGAGACCGCCCAGACCGCGATCGGCGTCCTGCAGCGCGCGGTGTCATGGTTCGCCGACCACGGCGTCAGGGTCGAGCGCGTGCTGTCTGACAACGGGTCGGCCTACAAGTCCCACGCGTGGCGACATGCCTGCAACGACCTGGGCATCCGCGCCAAGAAGACCCGCCCCTACCGGCCGCAGACCAACGGCAAGATCGAACGGTTCCACCGCACCATGGCCGACGGCTGGGCCTTCAGCAGGCACTACTCCGGCGAATCAGCCCGTCGAGCAGCCCTACCCTCATGGCTCCACTTCTACAATCACCACCGACCCCACACGGCCATCGGCAAGGTCCCGCCCATCAGCCGGCTAAACAACCTGCCTGGGCACTACACCTAGGCGATCGTCACGCCCTGCGGCGTCGAGGCGCCGTCGACCCGCCACCCGGCGGGCTGCCGGACCAGCCGGTAGAC
>JBAQXA010000496.1:0-4387 GCA_049299195.1 Nocardioides sp. | reverse complement strand
GTTGTACGCCGCCTCCGACGGCCCCGGGCTCCGCTTCGGCGGCCCCGGGCGCTGCTTCGGCGACCTCTCCCGCCACCCAGGCACGCATCCCGTAGCCACCGAGCACGTCAACCGCCGTGGCAACCTCCGACGGTGGGAGCACGAGCACCATCCCCACCCCGCAGTGGAGCGCCTGCTCGACATCGGCCCGGGTGAGACCGCCCACCTGACGGGTGACCTCAAAGACCGCCGGGAGCGTCCAGGTCGCCCGATCGAGAGTCGCGGTGACCGAGTCGGGCAGCACGCGCGCGAGGTTGGCGGCCAGGCCGCCGCCGGTGATGTGGGCCATCGCGTGCACCTCGGCGCGGTCGGCGACCTCGAGGCAGGCCTTGGCGTAGACCCGCGTCGGGGTCAGCAACTCCTCCCCCAGGGTCCGGCCGAACTCCTCGACCTGGCGGTCCAGCGCCCAGCCCGCCTGGGTGAAGAACACATGGCGGACCAGTGAATAGCCATTGGAGTGCAACCCCGACGAGGCGATCGCGAGCACCACATCGCCCGGGCGCACCCGCTCGGCGCCGAGCAGTTTGGGGGCGTCGACGACGCCGGTGGTGGCGCCCGCGACGTCGTACTCATCGGGTGCCAGCAGGCCGGGGTGTTCGGCGGTCTCGCCGCCAATCAAGGCGCAACCGGCCTCCACGCACGCCTCGGCGATGCCGGAGACGATGGCGGCGATCCGCTCGGGCACGACCTTGCCGCAGGCGATGTAGTCGGTCATAAAGAGTGGCTCCGCGCCGCACACCACGAGATCGTCGACGACCATGCCGACCAGGTCGAAGCCGATGGTGTGGTGGATGTCCATGCGCTGCGCGATCGCGACCTTGGTGCCGACGCCGTCGATCGAGGTCGCCAGCAGCGGCCGCTCATAGGCCTTGAGCGCGCTCGCGTCGAAGAGCCCCGCGAAGCCGCCCAGGCCGCCCAGCACCTCGGTTCGGCGTGTCTTCTCGACCCATGCCTTCATCAGATCGATCGCCCGATCCGCCGCGTCGATGTCGACGCCGGCAACCGCGTAGGCGTTGGGCTCGCTCACTGCTCTCCTGGGGGTATGCCGCCCGAGCCACCACCGGCGGCCCAGAGCGGGTGCTAGGGGTTGTTGTAGACGGGCTGGTGATCGCTGGTCAGGGAGACCTCGAGCAGGTGCTTGCCGAGGCGGGACTCATCGGGCAGCGCGACCGGGTACTCCCCGGTGAAGCACGCCGTGCAGAGCCGCTCCTTGGCCTGCCCTGTCGCGGCGATCATGCCTTCCTCGCTGATGTAGCCCAGGCTGTCCGCGCCGATGCTGGCCCGGATCTCGTCGATCGCGAGCCCGTTGGCGATCAGCTCGGCCTTGGTGGCGAAGTCGATGCCGTAATAGCAGGGCCACTTCACCGGCGGCGAGGAGATCCGCACGTGCACTTCGCGGGCTCCGGCCTCGCGGAGCAGCCTGATCTGCGCACGCTGGGTGTTGCCGCGGACGATGGAGTCGTCGACGACCACGAGGCGCTTGCCGCGGATCATGTGTTCGAGGGCGTTGAGCTTGAGCCTGATGCCCAGCTGGCGCAGCGTCTGGCTGGGTTGGATAAACGTGCGACCCACGTAGGAGTTCTTCACGAACCCGACGCCGAACGGGATGCCGGACTCCTCGGCATACCCCGCGGCGGCGGGGGTGCCGGACTCGGGCACCGGCATGACCATGTCGGCCTCGACGGGGAACTCGCGGGCGAGCTGGCGGCCCATCTCGACGCGGGACTCGTGCACCGAGCGGTTGGCGATGGTCGCGTCGGGGCGGGCGAGGTAGACGTATTCGAAGACGCAACCCTTGGGGGCGGCCTCGGCGAAGTGGCGGCTGCGGAGGCCGTCCTCGTTGATGATCAGCATCTCGCCGGGCTCGACTTCGCGGACTCGGCTGGCACCCACGGTTGCCAGCGCGGCGTCCTCGCTGGCTACTACCCAACCGCGGTCGAGGCGGCCGAGCACCAGCGGCCGGATGCCCTGGGGGTCGCGCGCGGCATAGAGGGTGTCCTCGTTGAGCCAGACGAAGGAGAACGCGCCGCGCAGCTGGGGCAGCACCTCCATCGCCCGCTCCTCCAGTGAGGTGTCGGGGTGGTGGGCGAGCAGCGCGGTCACCAGGCTGGTGTCGTTGGTCGAGCTCGCCTCAAGATCGCGCGACGGGATGTCGAGCTCATCGGCCTCGCTCGGCAGGCGGCGTACCTGCTCCCGGAGGTCGGCGGTGTTGATCAGGTTGCCGTTGTGGCCCAGCGCGATCGACCCATCGGGGGTCGGCCGGAAGGTCGGCTGCGCGTTGTGCCAGTTGCTGGCACCCGTCGTGGAGTAGCGGCAGTGACCGACCGCGAGGTGGCCCGACAGCGAGCTCAGCGTGGTCTCGTCGAAGACCTGGCTGACCAGACCCATGTCTTTGTAGACGAGGATCTGCCGGCCGTTGCTGACCGCGATGCCGGCCGACTCCTGACCGCGGTGTTGCAGCGCGTAGAGCCCGAAGTAAGTGAGTTTGGCGACCTCTTCACCGGGCGCCCAGACGCCGAAGACGCCGCAGGCGTCCTGCGGACCTTGGTCATGGGGGTCCAGTGCGGCCGTGAGTCGGCCGTCGCCACCCTTGCGGGCGGGAGTGTGTGGGAACACCTGCCGCAGTCTAGTCGGCGTACGCCGCTCGTTGGGCATCCACGCGGGAGTCGCGCAGGGGCGACTGCTCAGTCGCCACAGGGGCGCCAGGCGTCAGTCGTCGAGGACGGCGTCGAGCTCGACCTCGATCACCCAGCGCTCATCGAGGAGTCGATCAACGACGACCATGGTGCTCGCGGGCCGGATGGCGGCGAAACGCTCGCCGTGGGCTTGGGCGGCAGCCTGCTCGTGGGTCACGTCGGTGAGGAACTGCCGGGTCCGGACGACGTCGGCAGCGCTCCCGCCGAGCTCGGCCAGGGCCGTCAGCGCGATCTCCCAGCAGCGGCGCGCTTGTGCGAGCGGATCGGGGTCGACGAAGCCCTCGGGCCAGATCGGCGCGGTGCCCGCGACATACACCTGGTTGCCGACGCGGACGGCCCGACTGAAGCCGACGGTCGCCTCGTAGGGGGATCCGGAGGCGACTCGTGCCCGCCGTGGCTTGGCGCCCACCGCTCAGCCCTCGACTGCGAGGTTGCGCAGGAGCAGCGCCTCGGCGAGGCAGACCCGCTCAAACTCGGCGAGGTGGAGGCCTTCGTTGGCGCCGTGGGCGCGGGTGTCGGGGTCTTCGACGCCGGTGACGAGCACGCTGGCGCCCGGGAAGGCATCGAGGAACGCCGCGATGAACGGGATCGAGCCGCCCACCCCCATGTCGATGGGGGCAACGCCGTCCCAGGCCTCGGTGAAGGCCGCGCGCGCGGCGTCGTAGGCAGGTCCCGTCGCATCGATCTGGGTGGCCTCGCCCGTGTCGATCACGCTGACCTCGACCTGCGCGCCCCAGGGCGCGTGGGACTCCAGGTGGCGCCGGAGGCACTCGACCGCATTGGTGGAGTTGTCGCCGGGCGCGGTGCGCAGCGCGAGCCGCGCGCGCGCCGCCGGGATCAGGGTGTTGGAGGACTTGTCGACCGGGGTCGCGTCGACCCCGATGATCGTCAGCGCGGGCTTGGTCCAGAGCCGCTCGACGGCGGAGCCGGTGCCGATCCACTGCACACCCGCGGCAATCCCCGACTCGGCCCGCAACCGCTCCTCGGGGTAGTCGACGTCGGCGGCGGGGCCGGAGTGGAGCCCGTCGACGACCACCGAGCCGTCGGCGTCATAGAGGCCAGCGAGCAGGGTCGTCAGCGCCATCAGCGAGTCGGGGATGAGGCCGCCCCACATGCCGGAGTGGACCGCATGGGTCAGGGTGCGCACGCGCACGTCGACGCGCACCAGGCCGCGGAGGCTGGTCGTGAGCGCCGGGATGCCGATGTCCCAGTTGCCGGAGTCGGCGATCACGATGACGTCGGCGGCGAGCTTGTCGGCATAGGTCTCCAAGAAGCGTTCGAGAGACGGTGAGCCGATCTCCTCCTCGCCCTCGATGATCACCTTCACCCCGACGCCGAGGTCATCGCCGAGCACCCGCAGGGCGGCGAGATGGGCGGCGATGCCGGCCTTGTCGTCGGCGGCTCCGCGCGCATAGAGGCGGTCCCCGCGCTCGGTCGGCACCCACGGGTCGGACTCCCAGTCGGCCTGGTCACCCTCGGGTTGCACGTCGTGGTGGGCATAGAGCAACACCGTGGGGGCGCCAGCTGGCCCAGGCTTGGTGCCGATCACGGCGGGCTGGCCGCCAGCCTCCAGGATCTCGACCGCGAGCCCCTCGGCCTCGAACAGGGCTGCGGTGGCCTCAGCCGAGCGGCGTACCTCGTGATGCCGAGCG
>JBAQXA010000495.1:0-1564 GCA_049299195.1 Nocardioides sp. | reverse complement strand
CCGCTGCCCCCTCCGCGAACGCCTCGGTGAACCACGCGCGCGTGCAGTCGCGCCACGCACTCGCGAGCTCCGGCGCCTGCCGCCGCAACGCGACGACGTCAGCGGGGACGCGCAGCCAGCGGTTGTCCCCGTCATACACCAGGGCGGGGAGGCCGTCTGGCCCCATTGCGGCGGGCTCAAGACCCTGCGGCGGTCCGCCCACCTCATCGAACTCGCCGGCCGCTGCACGCACCGCGCGCGGGGACGCGAGGTGCCATTCGGCCACCAGCCGGTCGGCCACGTCGGCGCCATTGATGTCATCGGTCATCACGCCATAGAAGGCGCGCTCGTAGACCCGAGCCAGGGCGCCGAGTTTGATGAGGTTGAAGCGCGCGTTGCGCGCGACCAGGGGATCGTAGGTCCATCGGATCAGGTCGATCCCCTGGTCCAGCGCCCAATCACGCTGGTGCAGCTTGAGCAAGTGGCCGATGCCGCGCCCGGTGTGGCCGGGTTGAGCCGCCGCGATGTAGGAGTAGGCCGCGCCCGGGACGTCGCGCCCCAACACCGCGGCTCCCAGCAAGTCGTCGGAGCCCGGCAGCCGAGCCGTCGAGACCATCCCGCCCGCATGCGCGATGCTCAGCAGCACCTCGCTCGGCATCGGGACGCCCTCGTGGTTGCGGCCCCACACCGCGGCGAGCAGTTCGCTGACCAGCCGCATTGACTCAATGTCGGCGACCCGCTCAACGATCAACGGGGTGCCGCTCCCTGCATCAGGCAAGCGAGATCGCATCCCCGTCCACCGCGAGCTCAATCGCGCTCAAGTTCGGCAGGTTGGCGTCGTCGCCGCCGGGGCCTACCAAGTTCTTGCCCGTGGCCGCGTCAAACTCCGCCTGGTGGCACCCACCGCACTTGATTCGGTTGTCGGCCACCTCGGTGAACTTGCACTGCTGGTGGGGGCACACGGCGCTCCAGCCCTTGAAGTCGCCGGCAGCTGGCTGCGCGATGACCACATTGCCCGCGATGAGCCCGCCACCGACCGCGACATCCGCGGTCTTGGCGAGGGCTGCGGGCGCATCGGTGCCGCCGTCGCTCGCCCCCTCCGAGGCAGCGTCAGGTGTGGGCTCCTCTGCAGAGTCGCTGTCTTCGGCGGGCTCCTCCGCGTCGTCGGCGGAGCAGGCCGCCAGCAGCGGCACCCCCACTCCTGCAACGACGATGCCTTGCACCGCGGTGCGTCGCCGCACTCCGGCTGTGTTGGGCAGACCTGCTCGACTCATCGGAAATGCTCCCCTCGTCCGGCTTCTAGTTGAAATTGCAATCTATCGGGTTGCCCCAGCGGAGACCAGAGGCTCAGGCCAGCCAACACCATCAGGCCCGCTCGAGGACCGGAGCGAGGAACGCGCCGGTGTGGCTGTCGGGGTGCGCTGCGACCTGCTCGGGGCTGCCTTCGGTGACCACGCTGCCGCCGCGGCTGCCGCCCTCGGGACCCATGTCGATGATCCAGTCGGCGGTCTTGATCACGTCCAAATTGTGTTCGATCACGACCACGGAGTTGCCCTTGTCCACCAGGGACTGCAGCACTCCGAGC
>JBAQXA010000494.1:0-4168 GCA_049299195.1 Nocardioides sp. | reverse complement strand
GGACATGGTCGAAGCGGGCCTCCGAGCCGAGCGCTTCAAACCCACCCAGGAGATCGTCCGAGGCCGCCTCCCCCGCCTCGGCGCGGGCAAGCAGCTCGGCCTCGGCGGCAAAGATGTCGTCCTCGTTGGTGATCGCCGACCCAACACGTGGTCACGCTGAGCCTCCATCTCGGCGGCGTAGGTGAGGAGGTGGGGCGCTGAGGGCAAGAAGACCGAAGCGGTCTCGCCCCGTTTGCGGGCGCGGACAAACCGGCCGACCGCCTGGGCGAAGAAGAGCGGCGTGCTGGTCGTCGTCGCCCACACCCCGACCGCGAGCCGCGGCACGTCGACCCCCTCCGACACCATCCGCACCGCGACCATCCACCGGGCATCGCCCTGGGCGAAGGCCGCGATCTTGCGCGAGGCCGCCTTCTCGTCGGAGAGCACGAGGACCGGGCTCTGCTTGGTCACCTTGCGCAGCAGCGCGGCGTAGGCACGTGCCGAATCCTGGTCGCTCGCGATAACCAGGCCGCCCGCGTCGGGGACGTGGCGGCGTACCTCGCTCAGCCGCCGGTCGGCCGCTTCCAAGACCGCGGGGACCCAGGATCCGCCGGCGTCCAGGGCCGTCCGCAGGGCCTGCGCGGCCAGATCCTTGGTCAACGGTTCCCCGAGCCGGGCGGCGATCTCGTCACCGGCCCGGGTGCGCCACTGGAGGTCGCCGGAGTAGGCCAAAAAGAGCACCGGCCGGACGACGTGGTCGGCGAGCGCCTCGCCATAGCCATAGGTGTAGTCAGCCACCGACCGAGGTATGCCGTCGTGCCCCGGCGCGTAGGTGACGAACGGGATCGGGTTGATGTCGCTGCGAAACGGCGTGCCGGTCAGCGCCAGGCGTCGGGTCGCGCCGCTGAATGCCTCGCGGATGCCGTCACCCCACGACAAGGCGTCGCCCGCGTGGTGGATCTCATCCAGGATCACCAGCGTCTTGAAGTTGTCGGTGCGGATGCGCATCGCCAACGGGTTCACCGCGACCCCGGCATAGGTCACGACGATGCCTTGGAAGTCCTTCGACGTGCGGCCTTTGCCGGCCGCGTAGGCCGGATCCAGGGCGATCCCGAACTCGTGGGCCGCTTCGGACCACTGGGCCTTGAGGTGTTCGGTCGGCGCAACGACGGTGATGCGGTCGATGACGCGGCGGCGGAGCAGGTCGGCAGCGAGGGTGAGGGCGAAGGTCGTCTTGCCAGCCCCCGGGGTGGCCACGGTCAGGAAGTCGCGAGGGGAGGCAGCAGCGTAGGCCTCCAGCGCTTCCGACTGCCAGGCGCGCAGTCGGCGGGCGGTCACTCCCCTGTGCCCCCAGAGCCTGATCCGCCAGAGCCCGAGCCCCCAGAGCCTGATCCGCCAGAACCGTCAGGGCTGCCGGGGTTGAGGGTCTCCCAGATCTCCTTGCACTCCGGACAAACCGGGAACTTCTCCGGGGCCCGGCTCGGCACCCAGACCTTGCCGCATAACGCGACGACGGGGGTGCCCATGACCATGGCCTCGGTCAGCTTGTGCTTGTCGACGAAGTGGCTGAACCGCTCGTGATCGCCGTCCTCCACGGGGACCGTGCGTCGGTCCTCGAGCACATCGGTGCCGGGCACGAAGCCAACCTGGGGAGTGCTCACCCGCTGGAGTGTAGTCACCGAATGGGTCCAGACGATCAACCTCGGAACGGGTGTCCCCAGCGTTCTGGTGAGATCGGGTCAGCTGAGAGGGTCAGTTGAGATCGGGGTCCGCGGGGCGAGTCGCGCGCCACGCGAGTTCGCCGGGTTGCCGCCGCAGGACTTCGCGCCACAACTGGGAGGTGTCGACCCCAAAGACGTCGGTCGATTCGCCCGGCACGACGTCCCAACTGCCCTCGGCGATCTCCTCCTCGAGCTGACCCGCTCCCCACCCGGCATACCCCGCGAAGATGCGCAGATTGCGCAGCGCGGCCTCGACGAGTTCGAGCGGGGTGTCCAAGTCGAGGATGCCCAACCCCCCGGTCACCGGGCGAAAGCCGGGCGGCGCCTGGTCGGCATCACATAGCAGTGCGAGCGCTAAGGCACCATCGGTGGACACCGGCCCCCCGCGAAAGAGCACGTCGGGCGCCCCGACGAGGGTGGCCCAGGGGGCCAGGACCTCGCCCACCGCTACGCCCGAGGGGCGATTGAGGACGACGCCCAGGGCGCCGTTGGCATCGACGTCGAGCACGAGGACGACCGTGTCGCTGAAGTTGGGGTCGAGCAGCGTCGGGCTCGCAACCAGCAACATCCCGGGGCCGTACTCCGCCATGGGGAGCATCATGCCAACTCCGGCTCGGAGCGGACGTAATGCCCTGAGGTGGGGCGCACCCATCACCGGGGAAGACAGATACCTCCGGCATCGACGCGATGAGGGAGGAGACCCGTTGACAGAGTTCGCGGAGGGAACCGGAACAAGTGTGCGTCGGTGCCGGAGGCATCTGTCGCCAAGACTGGGCAAGGCGCGGGTGATCGTCTAGCGGTCGATGCGGGCTAGGTGACGCGCTTCCACACCAGGCGGGGAGATTAGTTGAAGGTGACCGATCCGGTCTTGGCGGGGACCAACTCGATGAAGACCTTGCCCGCGGGGATCCGCACCGGTCCCGCCGCGGTGCTGAGCTCGAGCGGCGCACCCAGGTCGGACTTGCTCCACGAGGCGCGCATCACCTGGCCGGCGTGGAAGATCATCGCCTTGCCCTTGCCGACGAACTTCGTCTCCGGGACGGGGTTGCCCGCGGGGTCGGTGTAGCCGGCGTCGCCGACTTTGACGCGCAGGACCAAGACGGTGTCGGCGGGGAACTGGTCGTCGGCGGCGGCATACGAGTTCGTGTTCACGTAGGTGCCGTCGCGGAACTCCCACTCGGTGGCGCGGATGTAGCCGAAGTCTGCGGTGATCTTGGTGGCCGGTTGTACGCCGACAAAGTCGGTCTCCGCGCCCCAGGGCAGGTAGTCGCTGGGCCGCCCGTCGCTGCTCTTGGCGTGCTTGGCGATGGTGGTGAGGTCGGTGAAGACGTTGTGGGGCGCAAACCGCTCGTTGTCGCGGTAGATCCCGTCGCTGCCCTCTTCAAAGAACCGGATGTCCGCACGACGGATGCGGCCGATGGTGACGGCGGCGGCGCCACTGGTCACGATCGAGGCGCCGACCGGGCTGACGATCCCGATGTCGCTGGCCCGCATCGACCGGACCGGGCCGACCACCTTGGGCAGCGTCGAGTAATAGAACGCGGCGAGGCGGGTGGCGCCGCCCTCGACCTCCTCCTCAACGACCAGGTCCGCCTGTGAAAGGCCCGATTGCGGTGCGGCATCTTCGACGTTGTCGATCTTGACGACGATGACGGCGTGCTTGCGCTCGACGGATTCGCCGGCCGGCAACTCGATGCCGGTCAGTGGCTCGGTCTGCGGCTCCGGGGGCGCTTCGGGCGTGGTGGAGGAACCGCTGTCAGGGCTCTCGTCCTTGGCGGGCTTGTCGCCGCTGCAGGCGACGAGCGAGACGCTGAGCAGCAGCGTCAGCAACAGGGTGATCAGGGTGCGGGTGCGGCTCATCCGAGCTTGGCTCCTCCGTCGACATAAAGGGTTTGACCGGTCACGAACGATGCTTCGTCGCTGCAGAAGAAGGCCACCGCAGCAGCAATGTCCTCCGGCTCGCCAATGCGGCGCACGGGGGTCTCCGCCGCCACGCGCTGGCGGAAGTCCGCCACTTCCAGGCCGAGCCGCGCTGCCGTCGCGTCGGTCATCTCGGTGGCGATGAAGCCGGGGGCGATCGCGTTGGCGGTGATGCCGAAGGGGCCCAGCTCGATCCCCAACGTGCGGGTGAGACCTTGGATGCCCATCTTGGCGGCCGAGTAGTTGGCCTGGCCGCGGTTGCCGAGCGCGGAGACGCTGCTGATGTTGACGATGCGGCCGGAGCGCTGCTCGACGAAGTGTCGTTGGGCGGCGCGCGTCATGCAGAAGGCGCCGCGCAGGTGGACGTTGATCACCTGATCCCAGTCGTCGTCGGACATTTTGAAGAGCAGGTTGTCGCGGGTGATGCCGGCATTGTTGATCAGGAAGTGGATCCCGCCCAGCTCGGCGACGACCCGCTCCACGGCGGCTTCGGCGGAGGCGGTGTCGGCGACGTCGCACCCGATCCCGACGGCGGTGCCGTCAATGCG
>JBAQXA010000493.1:0-4044 GCA_049299195.1 Nocardioides sp. | reverse complement strand
CTGGTGGCCACTAGGAGCGCGCCGACGGCGCCCACGGGGATGGCGATCGCCCACCCAGTGAGCAGGCCGGCGGTCAGACTGCCCAGCAGATTGCCCGCCAGGTCGCCGGTCCGGTCGGCCGCAAGGGCGAGGGCGTCGTCGTGCAGCGACAGCAGCCGGACCGTGAGCACCCGTGCATTGTGCCGCTCAATCGTTCGGTCGGCGAGCCGATATGAGTCGGCGCTAGCCTGCTGCGATGGGCGCTCCGAGGATCACCAAGTTCGGTCACGCGTGTGTGCGGATCGAGTACGCCGGTACGACGCTGGTCATCGACCCGGGCGGGTGGACCGACCCTGAAGCGGTGGACGGCGCGGACGCCGTGCTGATCACCCACGAACACGGCGATCACGCTGATCCAGCCAACCTGCGGCGAAGCGGTGGGCCGATCCTCACCATCGCGGCAGTGGCCGACCACCTCGTGCAGCAAGCGCCCGAATTGGCCGAGCGGCTGCGGGTGGTGCAACCAGGTGAGCGGCTTGACCTCGGCCTGCCGGTGGAGGTCGTCGGGGAGTTGCACGCCGTGATCCATCCGGAGTTTCCCCGAGTGCACAACTCCGGCTATCTGGTGACGGCCGGTGAGCGCACGATCTTCCACCCGGGCGATGCGCTCACGATCCCGGATGCGCGCGTTGACTTGCTGTGTGTGCCGGTGTCGGCGCCCTGGCTGAAGGCTTCCGAAGCGATCGACTTCGCCCGTGCGGTCGGGGCACCGCACAATCTGGCGATCCACGACCGGGTCTATTCCGCGGCCGGGCTGGGGATCATCGACCAACACATGGCCCGGTTCCTGCCGGCGGCCGGTCAGGAGTTCACCCGACTGGCGGACGGAGCGGACCTGTGATGGCGAACCGGATCGTGGGCGGTGCCCTGTCGCTTGGGCTGTGGGGAGTCGTGCTGAGCGGCATCCCGGCGGTCGCGCTGCCCGCTGCCGCCTCACCGGATGACGCCACCGCCGACGCCCCCGCCGACGCCCCCGCCGACGCCACCGCCGCGACGAGTGCTCCGGCCGGTCGGGCGGCGGTGCACACCATCGGCGGCTGCTCGGTGTTTCCGGAAGACAACTGGTGGAACACTCGGCTCAAGGGCCTGCCGGTCCACAAGAGGTCGCGCGCGATCATCCGCCGACAGGCCGCCGGTCACGCGATTCACCTGGACCTCGGCGTGACCGAGCGCTATTACGGCATCCCGATCAATGTGGCCGCCGCGGACCAACCCACCCGGCCGCTGCTGTTTGGGGTGGACGGGGCGGACTACCGGTCCGAGTCGGACCCCGGGCCGGTGCCGTTCCCCGACAACGCCCACATCGAGGGCGGCGCCTCGGCCACCGACGATCCGGGCAGCGGAGACCGCCATGTCATCGTCGTTCAGCGGGGCTCCTGCACCTTGATCGAGAGCTACGCCACCGAGCGGGTGCGCGACGACAACGGCCAGGTTGTGGCCTGGCGGGCAGCGGCCGTGGCGCGCTGGGATCTCGGATCCAACCGGCTCCGCCCTAAGTACTGGACGTCCGCCGATGCCGCCGGGCTGCCGATTCTGCCCGGGCTCCTGACCTACGACGAGGCGGCCAGCGGCCGTATCACGCACGCGCTGCGGTTCACCCTGCCGATGGCGCGCAGTGCCTTCATCAAGCCCGCCCGGCACTGCGGCCCGGCCGGCAATACCGCGCGCAGCCTGCCGTCCTACGGGATGCGGTTCCGCCTGCGGAAGGGCTTCAAGGCCACCCGCTACACCGGCCCCGCCCGGACGATCGTGAAGGCGATGAAGCGCTTCGGTCTGATGTATGCCGACCAGGGCACCGCGATGTATGTCACCGGCACCGCAGACCCACGGTGGGGTCCGGTGCTCGACCAGTTCCGAGCCAAGCCGATCGATGGCCGCAACTTCCGGGTCGTCAAGACGGGCAAGGCCACCGTCTGCCGCTGAGGCGCCCACCCCTGAAGCGGGGGTGCATTCAGGAGAGCGCGTCCCTGACGGGCACGAACTTGGCCTGCGATTCGGCGAGTTCGGCCTCAGGGTCGGAGTCAGCCACGATGCCGCAGCCGGCGAAGAGTCGCACGACTTCACCGTCGCCCTGCAGTTGCGCCGAGCGCAGGGCGATGCCCCACTCGCCGTCGCCGTGCGCGTCGATCCAGCCGACAGGGCCGGCGTACCGTCCGCGGTCCATGCCCTCGATCTCGTCAATCAGGTTGACGGCAGCCGGGGTGGGAGTGCCGCCGACGGCGGCGGACGGGTGCAGGGCGGCGACGAGTTGCAGCGACGAAACCGTCTCGGCGTCGTGGACGACCCCGGCGACGTCGGTCGCGAGGTGCATCACGTTGGGCAGGTGTAGGACAAAGGGGGCTTCGGGCACGAGCATCGACGAGCAGTGCGGCTCGAGTGCCTCGGCGACCGAGCGGACGGCGTACTCGTGCTCTTCGAGGTCCTTCGATGAGCGGGCGAGGGTTGCCGCCAGGGCCAGGTCGCGGTCGTCGTCGCCGGTGCGGCGGATCGTGCCGGCGAGCACGCGCGAGGCGACCAGACCGCGCTCGCGGCGGACCAAGAGCTCGGGGGTGGCGCCAAACATGCCGTCGACGTGGAAGGTCCAACACGTCGGATAGGCCGCAGCGAGGCGGGCCAGCGGCCACCGGATGTCGATGGGTTCGTCGCACCGAGCGACCAGGTCGCGGGCGAGCACGACCTTCTCCAACTGGCCGGTCCCGATCCGCTCGACGGCCTCGGCGACGACGCCTAGCCACTCCTCGCCGTTGCGCGAGCCGTCGGCAAAGCTCACTCCGCGCGGCTTGGCCACCGTTTCGGTGCGCACGAGCTCGGTCGTGCCGACGGCCTGCGGTGCGGTGCCTGAGGAGATAGAGGTGATCCACGCGATGTCGCCGCGCCGGCCCACGATGACCTCAGGGACCACGAGGACCGAATCGCCCGGGTCGTCGGCGAAGCCGAAGCTGCCAAACGCGACCAAGCCGGTGCCGGGCTCGCCGACGGTGTCGTCGACCAGGGCGCGGGCGGTGTGCTCGCGGAGCCACTTGTCGGCGTCCGCAAAGCGGGTGGGTCCACTCGTGCGGACCTCGGCGGCCACGCCCCAGGCAACCAGGCCCTGGCCTTGGCGGATCCACGAAACAGCACCCTCACGCGGGAGCAGTCGAACGAGATCCTCGGTGCGCTCGGGATCCAAGAAGGAGGTGCGGACGATGAGTCGTGTCGCCTCGGTGGCGCCGTCCGCGAACGAATTCACAAGCGGGCAGCTTACTCGCGAGTGGGCCACGCACCGGATTTCTCGGCGGGTGCCACGCGGGTGTGCTTGCTCACGACCAATACACGACCACCCGATCGCCCACACGCACCTGGTCGAAGAGCCAGGAGATGCCGTCGTAGTCGCGGATGTTGACGCACCCGTGCGAGCTCCCGGCATACCCATGGGCCGCGAAGTCGGGGGAGTAGTGGACGGCCTGCCCGCCGGAGAAGAACATCGCGAGGGGCATGGCGGTGTGGTAGAGCCGGGAGACATGATCTCGAGACTTGGTGTACACGTGGAACTCGCCCTCGCGGGTGGGTAGCTCGGCGGAGCCAAAGCGAGCGTCATAGGTCCCGCGGACCTTGCCGTCGACGACCCAGCGCAGCGAGCGCGAGCTCTTGTCGACGCACAGCACCCGGCCATGGGTGCAGCGGGGGTCCAGCGCCCCCGGCTCGGGCTGGAGGTTGTGCAGCTGCTCAGACGTCGGCGCATAGGTCATCGCGTGCAACCGAGCGAGAGTACGTCGATCTACCGCGCCGGTCACCGGGATCTCCCGCTTCTGTTGGAAGCCGCGGACCGCGCGCTCGGTGGCGGGGTCGAAGGTGCCGCTGACCGGGGGCGTGAGCCAGGCGATCTGGATCAGCCGGGCCTGCAGATCGCGCACGTCGTCCCCGGAGTCACCGGCGGACCAGAGTGCCGGGCCGGGGCTCAGCGGCGGCTCTGGGGCGGGTGTCAGCGAGGTCGATGAAGGGGGTGGGGTGGCCCCTGATGGGGCG
>JBAQXA010000492.1:0-4002 GCA_049299195.1 Nocardioides sp. | reverse complement strand
CTCCTTGCCACGGTCCCACGTCAAGGTCTTGCGCAACTGCTCAGGCAGCTTGGTCATCGACGCCGTCAGTGCGGCGTTCATCGCCACGGCCCCGTAGCCACCGAGTGCTGGCCCGTTCTTCACGTACGGCTTCTCACCCCACCCCTCGAGCCGCGGCAGGTGGACCAGAAGCGTGGAGCGGCTGCTGCGCTCGACGAGGGTGCCAATCGCCGACCGGCCGGTGCCGATGATGAGGTCGCCCTCCCAGTGGCCCGGCACGGCCCTGTCGTCGGCTTCAGCGGGGCGCTCGCTCAAGACGACGTCGGCGGTCACGTGCCCCTGGGCCTTGTTCTGAGATCGCGCTCGTGGCTCTCGCAACGCACGCCCGGTGCGCAGACACGTGACCAGGTCCCGCTTGAGCGCACCGCGGCCCTCGATGAACAGCGATTGGTAGATCGCCTCGTGGCTGATGCGCATCGACTCATCATCGGGGAACTCGACCTTCAGGCGCTGAGCGATCTGCTCTGGACTCCACGCCGTCGACCACCGCCTGTCCTGTCGCCGCGGCTTGTTCAGGCCCTTCCACGGCGGCGGTGTCGGGCCCGCCACTACCGTGCCATCGGGACCGCGGACGTTGCCGGCGAGCCGATCCTCCACGTACTGCCGCAGTTGCTCGTTGGTCACGAGCTTCGCGGTCTTGGGACGCTTCGCCGCCTGCTGGGCCTTCCACTGCGCCACGCCAGCGCGGTACTCCTGCTTGCCGCCACGGGTCGCTGCGTTACGGCGAAGTTCGCGTGAGACGGTCCCAGGGTCACGCCCGATGGCGCGAGCGATCTCGCGCACGCCCCGGCCCTGAGCCTTCAGGATCGCGATCTCCTCACGCTCCTCGAACCTGAGATAACGGCCAGAAGGCTCGGCCAGGCTGATCGGCGGCATCCCGCCAGCGTGACGAAACCAGCGCATCCCGACCGGCACCGACACCCCGACGGCGATCGCGGCCTCAGCCGAGGTGATCCCGGTAGCGATCAGCCCCCAGAACTGCCGCTGCACGGCCCGTGAGGGGTCAGGCCGTCCAGGCGAACGCATCGGCGGCCGCAGCGCCCGATCCGCACGCCACTGCCGACGAAGCTCCTCGGGCGCATCGCTGGTCTTCTTGCTCCAGTCCCCAGTTGCCATTGGCGAACACCTCCGAACTCGAGGTGTTGCGACGACCAGTTGAATTCGCCTTGGGTGCCCCTGTCGGTGTGGAACACGACCTGGGCCGGCAGCTCACCGCGCAGAGTGATCGCCATCTTCAGGGCGTCCTCGACGAGGTCGGTGCGCATGTGATCAGCGATCGCCCACCCGATCACGCGTCGCGAGCAGGCATCGATCACAGTGGCCAGGTACAGCCACCCTTCCCAGGTCCTCAGGTAGGTGATATCGCCTACCCAGACG
The DNA here is from genome assembly GCA_049299195.1 of Nocardioides sp. Classification (GTDB taxonomy): domain Bacteria; phylum Actinomycetota; class Actinomycetes; order Propionibacteriales; family Nocardioidaceae; genus Nocardioides. The sequence goes on along the minus strand of JBAQXA010000492.1, from coordinate 2,586 downwards.
GCGTTGAGGACCCCGGTGTCCCATTGCCGCTGCACCGCATCGGGCGGGTAGGTGTCGCCGGTGTCGCGCAGGGTGGTGGTGCGCCACCGTCGTGGGCAGATCCCTCGCAACCCGAGCTTCCGCATCATCTTCGCGACGGTCTTACGGGAGATGACCTCGCCGTCCTGGCGGAGGTCGACCAGGATCCGCGGGGCTCCGGAGACCTCATCGGAATCGCTGTGGAACCAGGCGATCTTGGCCTCGATCTTCTCCGCCCGCACCGCTCTGGTCGAGGGCAGCCGCTTGGTCCAGGCGTAGTACCCCGACCGGGAGACCTCGAGGAGGCGCGCCATCCGCGAGACCGTGTGATTGCTCTTCTCCGCGTGCATCAGTGCGAACGCTTGTCGTTCGTATCCGAGGCTTCCTGGGCGAAGAAGAGAGACGCTTTTTTCAAGAACGCCCGATCCAGCTTCAGCTCCGAGTTCTCCTTGCGGAGCCGGGCGAGCTCGGCCCGCTCCGTCTCCGACAGTGCACCGTCACCGGCGTCCTGACGCGACTTGAACAGGTTGACCCAACGACCCAGCGTGGACTCCTGGATGCCGAGCTCACGAGCCACCGACGCGACCGGACGACCCGTATTGATCACCAGCTTGACGGCCTCGTCCCTGTACTCAGGACTGAACTCCCGACGCTGTCTTCCCATGATGAAGATCCTCTCTTACGAGGTGTCCACCAGAAGGGGTCAAGGCCAAGTCGACTCGATCGCGCCCTTGCCGCCGTTCCCGTGGTGCTTTCGAGCAAAGTACACATCTTGTGGTTGTTCGTCCTTCTGCTGTGGATCGTGATTCTCGCGATCCCGTTTCCGGCGATTGCGCCCACGAGCCTGGAACTGATCCTCGGCAACTACACCAACGTCACCTCCGCGCTCGGCGCGTGTATCGCTGCGGGAGGAACCGTGACCCTGATGAAGCACGCCCGTCATCAGAGTCGTCTCGCCGAGGAGCGGCACCGAATCACCGCCGAGATGCACCAACTACTGCACCTGGTTCACCCCGAGCACGCGGCAGCCTTGAAGAGGGATGGCCTGGGTCCCGACGGGCCACCTACTCCGGGTGCAAATCGCTGACCGAAGTACCCGCTGCGCCGGTAGCCGGCGGCATGACCTGCTCCACACGTCGCCTATCTCGATCGATCGACTGTTCCAAGGATTCCAACCTCGATTCAAGTCGCTGCAGCGCTGCCAGTATCTCGTCATCGGACGACGCCTCCCTCTCCTCATGTGCCACCTCTTCCTCGCGCACGAAGAGCGCCGCGAGCGAGGCACTGACCATGGCGAGCAGGAGAAAGCCCACCACCATCAGGACAGCCGACAACACTGCGCCACCCGTCGTGCGCGGTGGTTCACCGATGAAGCCCACTGTGGTGATCAGACTGATCGACCACCACAGGCCGTGCCAGTACGAATCGACCGTTTCCGACTCGATTGCCGTCGCAGCCCCGGCACCCACCACGATGGTTGTGAGACCGGTCAAGATCGCCGGCACAGTCCACACCCTGCTAACCCGAAAAGTGAAGGGGCGTCTCATCGGAAACCTTCCATCGCGACCGTCATTCGGAGTGTCGGCGGTGGCTGACGCTACACGGACCCATCGGCACATGCCGCAGCACCGATCACCGTGACGGCCACTGAGTCTTCACCTCGCAAGCGCAGCCCCGCCGTGCGATCAGATCAGTTGAGACCCGACTGGGTGACTCAAGCCTTCGCGGGGAGACGTTCGGTGATGCTGGCCTGTCTCGCCACGCTGTTGGTCCACCTGTTCTCGCTGACCCGCCGCCTCGGTTCCGACGAAGGTGGATTCGCAATGGTGGGTCGGCACTGGCGCGACGGCGGGGACTTCCTGTACGGCCCACAATGGGTCGATCGCCCACCCGGTCTCATCGCCCTGTTCGACCTCGCCCAACGGTTGGGCCCCTACGGGGTTCGGTTGACCGCCGCGCTGCTGGCAGTGGCCCTCGTCGCGGCCCTTGCGTCCACCGCGGAGTCCGTCGGAGGCCAACTGGCGGCCAAGTGGGCGGCCTGGACCGGGTTCGCGCTCGGGTCCTCGGTCCTGTTGCAGGGACAACGGCTCAACGGCGAGCTTGCCGCCGCGGTCTTTGTGGCCTTGTCCATCGCAGCTCTTCTGCGCGCGGTGCGAGTGTCGACGAACCCCGCGCAGACGGTGCTGCTCGCCATTCTTGCCGGCGCGTCGGCGACCATGGCGGTGTTGATGAAGCAGAACTTCGTCGACGCCTTCGTGTTCACCGCGGTCCTCCTGCTGATGGGCCTGGCGACCCGGGACAACCGGCTCGCGTACCCACCCCGCAAGGTCCTCCTGACCGCGGCGGCGTTCACATCCGGTGTCGCCATTCCCAGCGCCGTGACGCTGGCCTGGGCCACCGGTCACGGTGGCGTGGGTGCTTTGACGTACGCGATGTTCGGATTCCGCGCGGACGCAGCAGCGGTGCTGGCCGGCTCGTCCTTGGATGCACCCCTGCACCGACTCGTCAGCCTCGCCCTGCTCGCCTGCGTGGCCGGCCTTCTTCCCCTCGCGGCTCACCTGGGCTGGA
>JBAQXA010000491.1:0-2143 GCA_049299195.1 Nocardioides sp. | reverse complement strand
CCGAGGCGCTCGTTTACGCGACGATGACCCCGAAAAGGGACCGGCCCCGAACCCGCGTTGTTGCAGGTCAGGGGCCAGTTTTTGGCGTGGAGCTGGCGGGAATCGAACCCGCGTCCTCGAGCGTCGAACCAGGTCTTCTCCGGGTGCAGTCTGCGGAGTTCGTTTTCTCAGTCCCGGCGCTGGCACAGACACCTCGCCGACAGACTCAGCTACCGAAAAGTCCCGCCCACCCCCGGTAGCCCGGGTGAGCAGCGAGCCTTCTAAATGAGGCCTGGGTCCGGGCCGAAGGCGTTTACCCGGTCAGACCCTTCGGTCACCGCTCAGGCGGCGAGAGCGAAGTCAGTGCGCTTAGCGTTGGCACTTATAGTTTTCCAGCGGTCGTTTACGAGATGTCGCTGGCTCCTCGACCCGCTTCTCCTGGAACTAACGTCCCAAGTCGAAACCGATCAGCCCCTCTTGAGTTGTAAGACGTGAGTCTACGCGGCAACACCAGCGCGGGGCGAACCGATTCCTGCGCCTCCCGGGCCTAGCGCCTTCCGCGCCCCGGCCTCAGACGCGCTTCTGCCACGTGCGCAAGGCCACCAGCCCCGGTCCGGACAGCTGGTCATCGAGCGCTCCGCGTCCGCTGAGCGAGGCCGCGAGGGCTGCGGCAGGACCGTCGACCTGCGGGCCGGAGCCCCCTCCCCAGTCGGCGTCGGTGGCGACCAGGCGCAGCTCGGGCCGGTCGCGGCGTACGAACCCACGATCGGCGGCGGGTGAGACCAAGAAGTCCAGCACCGGGCGCCACGACTCCGCGGGGCGTCCGAGGTCGAGCCCCAGCGGCACCGTGATGTCGAGCGAGTGGAGCTTGATGTCGGCGAGTGGCGCGTTGGAGTCGTGCCCGGGCGGGGTGAACTTCGAGCTGGCCCGCCGGTCGAGGTCGTCGAGCAACTCCTCGGCTCCGCGGCGTGCCTGCTGGCGCACGAGCGCCTCATTGAACCCATGGAAGGAGCCGCGCCCGGCGACGGCGGCCTTGGCGAGCGCCCACTTGGTGGAGACCAGCGGCACCACGAGGTGAGCGATCACGTCATGGACCGTCCACTTCCCGCAGAGGCTCTGGGTGCTCAACTGCTCGGGGGTGAGCCCACGCAGGCGAGCCGCCAGGTGGCGGCGCTCCGCGGCGATCTGGGCGAAGTGGTCAACCCCGGCGGCCATCAATCCATGCCCTTCAGGCGGCGCCCGAGGTCTTGCTCCTTCTCCCGGTTGGCCTGGCGCTCGGCGAGAGCGTGGCGCTTGTCCCACGACTTCTTGCCGCGCCCGAGCGCGATCTCGACCTTGGCGCGCCCATCCTTGAAATAGAGCGACAGCGGCACCAACGTGTAGCCCTTGTCGCTGATCTTGCGCTCAATCTTGGCAATCTCGGTCCGGTTGAGCAGCAACTTGCGCTTGCGGCGGGCGGAGTGATTGGTCCAGGTCCCTTGGGTGTACTCCGGGATGTGTACGCCGAGCAGCCACGCTTCGTGGTCATCGATCTCCGCGAACCCATCGGCCAAGGACGCCCGGCCGGCGCGCAGGGACTTCACCTCGGTGCCCATGAGGACCAGCCCGGCCTCCCAGGTGTCCTCAATGTGGTAGTCGTGTCGCGCCTTCTTGTTCTGCGCGATCACCTTGCGCCCTCGTTCCCTCACGAGGGTGCAGCCGATCCGGGGGCCGGGGACGGCCGCCTCGGGTTATAGCCAGCCCATCGGGTCGACGGGGGCGCCGTCCTCCATCACGATGAAGTGCAGGTGGCAGCCGGTCGACCAACCGGTCCCGCCGACATACCCGATCAACTGCCCGCGGGTGACCCGGGAGCCGGCGCCAACCACATAGCTCGTGGCGTGGTTGAAGATCGTCGACAGGCCGGCTCCGGCGACCACGCCGTGATCGATGAGCAGCCGATTGCCGTAGACGCCGCTGTAGTAGCGGGCGACCACCTTGCCGTCGGCCGGCGCATAGAGCGGCGAGCCGCAGCCGGCCCCGAAGTCGATGCCGTTGTGGAGGCCCCAGTAGCCGTAGATGGGATGAATCCGGTAGCCGTAGGGCGACGTGATGCGGCCGGAGACCGGCATCGCGAGGAAGCCGTCGTGCGGGCCGGGGGTGCCCTGCGCCGCACCAGCCGCTG
>JBAQXA010000490.1:0-4320 GCA_049299195.1 Nocardioides sp. | reverse complement strand
GGCACTTATTCCCGGCATACGACAGCGAGCGGGCACTTATTCCCGGCATACGACAGCGAGCGGGCCGTTATTCCACCCTCACCAGTGGAATAGGTGCCCGCTCGCCGCGCATTTGCCGGAAGAAGTGCCCGCTCGCCGGTTGGGGAACTAGGGGGCGAGCACCTTCATGTTCGGTACGCCGTACATGTCGGTGTTCGACTGGTAGACCGGGTAGGTCATGGTCGAACCGTCGCTGTAGGCGTAGCCGGTGATCGTCATGCGCGAGTCCTTGGCGACCGAGCCACCCAGTCCGAGGTACTCCCCAAAGAGCCAGGTCTGGTAGACCACCGTGTAGGTGACGCCAGGCTGCAGGGTCACGCTGGCGGCCAGGTCCTTGTAGAACCAACCGCTGGTAGCGGTCGCGGCCGCCGGCACCGTGGCGAGAGCGACCTGAGCGCGGGTATCCGTGCGGTAGATCGCCACCTGGGTGTCGCGGTTGTTGTCGTTGCGACCGTTGCGGTTGTAGTCATAGAACCCCAGCGCGGTGACCACGGTCGGCGAGTTCACCGTGAAGCGGTAGCCAACGGTGTAGCCGCCGGTCGTCGATCCTCCCGGTGAGTACGACGTGATCGCGGGGACCGGCTCGGACTTCACCGAGACCGCAGTCGTAGCCGTAGCCGTCTGACCAACGCCGTCGGTCACCACGACCGTGACGGTGTAGTTGCCCGTCGGGAGCCGGCCGGCGTTGTAGGCGAACGTCGCGGACGGCGTCCCCAGTCCGGTGACCGTGGCCGCCAGATCAAACGAACCGGCAGCAAACGTGCCGTCGCCCTGCAAGAACAGGCCTGCCGCGTTGGTGACTCGCACCGCGACCGCACCCACCTGGGCGTTGTCCGCCGCAGTGCCAGCGATCGCGAAGTCGGCGGTGGTCTGGATCGTGGCCGCCGGGCCGGTGATCGAGACCGTCGGCGGCGACACCACGACCTTGAACGTGCTGAGGTAGCTCTTCACGTTGCCGGCCGAGTCGGTGCCACGCGCGGTCACCGTGTAGGTGTCGACGGGCAGCGTGCCGAGGTCGCGCGACCACGTCACGCTCGCGCTGCCGAGCGCCCCCTGGTTGACCGTGTAGGCCAGGTTGGCCAAGGTGCTGGCAAACGTCCCACTGGCCTGCAAGTACTGGCCCGCGGAGTTCGTGACCCGCAACTTGATGTCGCTGACGGCGGTCAGGTCGGTGGTGACACCGCCGACCACCACGGTGGCCTCGGGGCTCGCGGTCTTCGGCAGATCCAGCGTGGTGACCGGAGCCACCTTGTCGAGACCGGTGCCCGTGAAGTTGATGACCGTGTTGGTGGCCGACACATGGTCTGCCGCGTCGACTGCCCACGCCTCAACGCTGTAGCTACCAGCCGGCAACGGCACCGAGAGGCTGAACGAGCCATCGGCCAACGGAACCGACTTGAAGGCGTAGTAGGTCGGCGAGATCGTGCCGTCCGGCTGCAGGTAGTCGTTGCCGCTCTTGATCCGCAGGCGGTACTCGACGACACCCAGGTCGTCGGTCGCCTTCCCGGTCAGGGTCGCCGGGTTGTCGAGGCTGCCGCCCGCGGTGGGAGCGGTGAAGACGACGTCGCTCGGCGCGAACTGATCCTCAACGCCAGCACCGAAGTCCAAGAAGGCGGTGGTGCCGGTGCGTACGCCGCCGGTCCACTCCCCGTCATACCCGATCAACAGGCCGCGCTTGATGGGCTCAATGACCGTGCCGCCGGTGAAAGAACCCTGACCCGGGTTCCAGTTCAGCGGGGTGCCGTCGGTGCGCGAGAGCGCATCGATGTGGCTGCGGTAGACGCCGCCACTGATCTGGGTGCCGGTGCAGGTGTCCAAGCCGAGCTTCGGCTCCATCACCAGCGACGAGCCGGGGCCGCCGTCAGGCTTACAGAAGTGGCCGGTGGCGTAGACCGCTTGATCGGTCACCGCGACGCCGAAGGAGGAGTCGCGCTGGTAGTGGCGCCAGGTGTAGTTGATGGTGCTCTCGGTCGTCGCGGCGTAGTAGATGTAGTCCGAGACGGTTGCGGTGCCGTAGGCCAGCGCGTAGTGAGTGCGCTCGGGGCTGAGCGCGACGTCTTGGAGGTCAGCGATCGCCAGCGACTGGCCCTGCGTGTTGGTCATCCCGATGAGCCGGTGGGTGGTCAACGTGGGCGCTGCCGGGTTGGAGATGTTGATGATCGCCATCGGGTTGTATGCCGTGCCGCCGGGGCCGGTCATGGTGCCGAAGCGCCCGCCGACATAGAGGCGATTTCCAGCGGCGTCCATTTCCAGGGCGTGCACGCGCGAGGTCAACTCACCGCTCGTGGCGAACTTGAAGGCCTGGACTGGCGCACCCGTGGCGGGGTTGAGTTCGGCGATGGTCTCGATCACGTTGGTGCCGAGCTTGGTGAAGTCGCCGCCGATGAAGAGGCGACCGTTCTGGTAGAGGATTTCGCGCGGCACACCATTGGGATTGGGGCTCTTGAACGCGTCAACGACCGAGCAGGTCGAGAGGTCGAGCAGCGCGAGCCGCGTGCGGCTCTTGACCAGCCCGTTGGCGCCCGTCACCTTGCCGAAGCGGCCGGCGACATAGACCTGGTTGGGGGTCGGACCCGGCTCGACGGCGGTGATGTTCTTGTCGAAGACGAACTTCTGCTGGCACACCATCTGCTTGGAGTCGATGTTCCACGCGGCAAAGTACTGCTGGGAGATGACCGAGCCATCCTTGAGTTCGATCTCCCAGAAGTCGCCGCCCGAGACGATGTTGCGACCCGCCAGCGTGACGGCGCGGGTCTCGCGCGGCTGCGGGTTGTTGTAGATCGGGGTGCCGTCGGGCACATAGAGCGGCGTCTTCAAGATGATCGGGTAGCCGCCTGCGGCCTCCTCGGGAACCAAGGAGCCATGCGTGACGATCGCGGCCGTCGCGGGGGCGACCGCGAGCCCACTGGCTACCACGGCGACGCTCGCGAGGATGCTTGCGAGCGACCAGCGCTTCCGTGCACTCACTGAATTCACTTCTCCACCTTGTCTTCACGACAGTCGGGCGAGACTGCCTCCGCGCCCATTCCTCCGTTGAAACGACGCACTCCACCCGTCATGACGTGTGGATGGGTTAAATCTTGGTGGCCCGCAGGCTCCAGAGATAGTGCTGGAGGCCACATTTACCCGATCAGAACCGGGAAAGATCCAAAAGGTCTAAGCGGCGCCCACCCAGGCGCGCCTCGCGGTAGTCCAGACGGGCTACCCAGCAGCCCCGCCGACAGTTCCACCGGCGGTCTGGCCTGCACGCGAGCCTCAGAAGAGCGACTCTTGCTCCAGACCCAGCAGCACCTGCTTGCGGTCTAGACCTCCGGCATACCCCGTGAGTGATCCGTCGGCACCGATCACCCGGTGGCAGGGGATCACGATCGGGATCGGATTGGCGCCGTTGGCGGTGCCGACCGCCCGGGACGCGGCCGCCGACTTGCCGAGGCGGCGAGCGAGTTCGCCGTAGGAGATGGTCTCGCCGTAGGCGATCTCGCACAGCTGCTGCCAGACGCTGCGCTGGAAGTCCGTGCCGTCGGGTTGCAGCGGCAGGTCGAACTCCTTGAGCTCGCGGGCGAAGTATGCCGCCAACTGGCGTCGCGCCTCGGCGAGCAGGGCATCGTCATCGGAGCGCTCCCCCACCGGTCGCCCAGAGGCACGCACCGCGGCCCGGCCCGCGGACGTCGTCGTCGGCACGGGGCCGACCGACTCCTCAAACTCGATGGCCGTGATGGCCCCGCGGCCGGCGATGATGCGCAACTCCCCGACGGGGCTGTCCAGCAGCGTCCACATCTCAGTTCTCCGATCCGGCGGCCACGGACCGCCATAGATACACCACGGCATAGGAGCGCCAGGGCGCCCAGCGAGCGGCGAGACGAGTCGCCTCGGCCGGGGTCGCCGCGGCACCCCGCGCCGCCAGTGCATGTCGCACGCCAAGGTCGGTCGACAGGAATACGTCAGGGTCGCCGAGCGCGCGCATCACGATGTAGTCCGCGGTCCACGGGCCGATGCCGGGCAGGGCCAGCAGTTGGCGGCGTACGTCGTGGCGCGCGGAGCCGCGATCCAAGCTGATCGAGTCGTCGGATAGCGCGGCACACAGCCCTTGCAGTGCTCGGCCACGAGCCTGCGGCATCGCCAACGATTCCGGCGCCACCTGCGCCAGGGCGGCGGGGCCGGGGAAGGTCCTGGTGAGTTCCGGCCAGGGAGTGCAGACGGGTTCACCGAGCTCGGTCGCTAGCCGCGCCGCCAGCGTCCGAGCGCCGGCGACGCTGACCTGCTGGCCAAGCACCGCCCGGG